>CAMLKQ010000225.1 GCA_946480585.1 uncultured Kangiella sp. | reverse complement strand
GAACGCCGTTCGCTTGCCGATTTCACCGAGCAGGCTTACCTGAATTATTCGATGTACGTGATCATGGATCGCGCGCTGCCGTTCATTGGCGACGGATTGAAGCCGGTACAGCGTCGCATTGTGTATGCGATGAGCGAGTTGGGCCTCGATGCGGCCAGCAAGCACAAGAAGTCGGCGCGTACGGTCGGTGACGTGCTCGGTAAATACCATCCGCACGGCGACAGCGCCTGCTATGAGGCGCTGGTGTTGATGGCGCAGCCGTTCTCGTATCGCTACCCGCTGATCGACGGTCAAGGCAACTTCGGTTCACCGGATGATCCGAAGTCGTTTGCGGCCATGCGTTACACCGAATCGCGGTTGTCAAAGTACGCGGATCTGCTGCTCGACGAACTCGGTCAGGGCACGGTTGAATGGGGCCCGAACTTCGACGGCACCATGGAAGAGCCGATCAACCTGCCGTCGCGGGTTCCGAACCTGCTCTGCAACGGTACCACCGGTATTGCGGTCGGCATGGCAACCGACATTCCGCCGCACAACCTGCGCGAAGTGGTGGCGGCCTGCACCTATCTCATCGATCACCCGAACGCGGACATCGACGAACTGTGCCTGCGCTTGCCGGCGCCGGATTTCCCGACCGAAGCGGAAATCGTCACGCCGCGCAAAGAGCTGCTGGAGATGTACCAGACCGGCAAAGGCTCGGTGAAGATGCGCGCCAAGTACGAAGTCGAAGACGGCGAGATCGTGGTGACCGCGCTGCCGTATCAAACTTCGGGCGCCAAAGTGATCGAACAGATCGCCGCCCAGATGCTGGCCAAGAAGCTGCCGATGGTGGCCGATCTGCGCGACGAATCCGATCACGAGCACCCGACCCGCATCGTCATCGTGCCGCGCTCGAACCGGATTGATGCCGGCGAGTTGATGGGGCACCTGTTCGCCACCACCGATCTGGAAAAGAGTTTCCGCGCCAACTTCAACGTGATCGGCCTCGACGGCAAGCCGCAGGTCAAGAACCTGAAGATGCTGCTCAGCGAGTGGCTCACCTTCCGCACCGAAACCGTGCGCAAGCGCCTGCAATGGCGGCTTGGCAAAGTCGAAGCACGCCTGCACATCCTCGATGGTTTGCTGGTCGCCTTCCTGAACATCGACGAAGTGATCCGGATCATCCGCGAAGAGGAAAATCCGAAAGCGGAATTGATGGCGCGCTTTGGCTTGTCCGACATTCAGGCCGAAGCGATTCTGGATCTGAAACTGCGCCACCTCGCCAAGCTGGAAGAAATGAAGATCCGCGGCGAGCAGATGGAGCTGATGCAGGAGCAGGCCAATCTGCAGCGCACGCTGTCGAGCGAGCAGCGGATGAAGAATCTGGTGCGTTCGGAACTGATCGCCGATTCCCACAAATACGGTGATGACCGCCGCTCGCCGATTGTTGAGCGCGAAGAATCGAAAGCGCTGAGCGAAGAAGAACTGACGCCGTCGGAGCCGGTAACCGTCGTGCTATCGCAAATGGGCTGGGCGCGCTGTGCCAAAGGCCACGAAGTCGATGCCGCCGGCTTGTCGTACCGCGCCGGCGATGCCTTCCTGATGGCGGCGCAGGGCAAGTCGAATCAGCAGGCGGTGTTCTTCGACAGCAGTGGCCGCAGTTACTCGGTGCTCGCCAAGGAGCTGCCGAGTGCGCGCGGTCAGGGTGAGCCGCTGACGACGCGTTTCATTCCAGAGCCGGGCGCCAGCTTTATCGCTACCTTGATGGGCGAAGACAAGGATACCTACCTGGTTGCGACCGATGGTGGTTATGGCTTTGTCACCACCTACGAAGACATGCTGGCACGCAACAAGAACGGCAAAGCCTTGCTGACCGTGCCGGAACACACCAAAGTGCTGGTGCCGAAGCGCGTCACCGATGTCGCGAATCAGTTGGTGGCCTGCGCTTCAAATGACGGTCGTCTGCTGGTGTTCCCGCTCAGCGAATTGCCGCAAATGGCAAAAGGCAAAGGCAACAAGATGCTCGGCATCGATACGGCATTGCTTGCCAAGCGCGAAGAGTGGATGGTCGACATGGTCGTGCTCGGCAAGAAAGACAGTCTGATCATCGAGAGCGGCAAGCGCACGTTCACGCTGAAACCGGGTGACATCGAACATTACCTCGGCGAGCGCGGCCGTCGTGGCAACAAGCTGCCACGCGGCTTCCAGAAAGTCGATGGCCTTGCGGTCGAGGCGAAAGCCTGAGGTGAGTCCGAAGAAATCCGGAATCTGCCATAGAAAAGAAAAACGCCGCGACTGCGGCGTTTTTCTTTTCCGGACAGTGCGAACGCCGTCGCTCACCGGTTCTGCTACCGAAACGATCTTGAGTCGGCCGGGTGATTGCTCTATAAGCGGTGCGGGGCTCGCTGTAGAAGGCTTGCGGCGCTGCTAATAAAGCGAAACGGTTCTGGTCGGGAGGAAGGGATGCGGCAACGGATAATTTATCTCGGCGTGCTACTGCTCGGGCTCGGTGTTGCTGCGTATGCCGGCAAGGATGAGGTGTCATTCCGCCAGGGCCCGCATGGCCTCGAAGCCGTGCGGATCAGTGACGCCGAATTCACGCTGACCGATCGCTTCGATGACGGGCCTTACTTGCGCCGCAATGCGGCTGGCATTGAGGCCAGCTGGATCTGCGCCGGTGAAGTGATTCGCGAGCAGTTCGGCCCGGCACCGGTAACGATTCCGGTGCGTTGTGGTTACGAGCGGCCCATCGAGGTGAGGCCACCGGCGCCGCTCGACAGCGAGCAACCGATACCGGCGCTGAAGAAGCTGGTTGCGGTATCCGATCCGCATGGCCAATACGACACGCTGAAAGCGCTCCTGAGCCGGCATGGCGTGACCGACGCTGACGGCAACTGGGCGCTCGGCGATGGCCAGCTGATGATGACCGGCGATGTGTTCGATCGTGGCCATCAGGTCACGGAAATTTTCTGGTTGCTGTATGCGCTGGAGCAGCAAGCGATGGCTGCTGGCGGCCGCCTGCATTTCCTGCTCGGCAATCACGAATACATGGTGCTGCGCGACGATCTGCGCTACGTCAACGGCAAGTACCTTCGCGCCGCTGAACTGCTTGGCACCACTTATGTCGCGCTGTTCGATGCCGACACGGTGCTCGGTGACTGGTTGCGCAGCCGCGATACCGTCCGTCAGCTTGGCGACATGCTGTTCATGCACGCCGGCATCTCGCCGGCCTTTCTGGCGCAGGGGCTGTCGTTGCCGGAGATCAACCGCCGCTTTCGTGAGTCAATTGGGCTCAGCAAGGATGCGCTCAAGGCTGACCCCGTACTGTCGCTGTTGCATGCGACAGATGGCCCGATCTGGTATCGCGGTTATTTCCTCGATGAGGCCATGACGCAGCCGCAAATCGATGCCATCACCACAAAGCTCGGTGTCAACCATATCGTGGTTGGTCACACGTCAATGCCGGCGGTGCTGGCGTTATTTGACGAAAAGGTGATCGCCATCGACAGTTCGATCAAGAAAGGTGAGCGCGGCGAAGTGCTGATTGTCGAAGACGACCGGCTGCAACGCGGGACTTACGCCGGCGAGCGTCTGCCCTTGTAAGGTTTGCGCCGGCTGCTGCAGCCGTTATGCTGGTGCCAGCCCATGATGATTCACCCCTGCGAGAGGAATGTGCTCATGACCAGAATGACCTGCTGTGTGATGGTGTTGCTGTTGGCGCCCAGCTTGGCGCTGGCAACCGATCAGACAGTCCGGACGCCGGCGCTCAAACTGCCGGCGGCCACGCTGAGCAAAACGGCCAAGCCGCTGAAAACGCTGGATCTCAAAGCGCTTGAGCGCAGCAACGCCCGCCAGCAGCTGTCGCGCTGCGTCAGCGCCGGCCAGAATCCGGATTGCGATGGCGACGGCTTTCAGAGTGAGCAATTCGGCGGGTTTGATTGCGATGACGCCGATGGCAATCGTTTTCCCGGCAATACCGAAGTGGCCGATGGCAATGGCCACGACGAAGATTGTGACTACACCACCTACGGGTTTCGTGATGTGGACGGTGATGGCTTTGGTGATCACCGCGCCCAGAATGTCAACAATGCGGGGGCCGTGATCGCCGGTGAGGATTGCGATGATTTGCGCCGTGGCGTGCACCCGAACGCGCCGGAAGTGTGCAACGGTATCGACGACAACTGCGATGGTCTGGTCGATGATGGCGTTCAGGTCACCCTGTTCCGCGATCAGGACAAGGATGGTTTCGGCAGCAGCAAGCAGCGCTTCCTCGGCTGCTATCAACAGTTGCAGGCTGGTGTCGTTACCAACGACAGCGATTGCGATGACGCCGACCCGAAGCGCAATCCGATCGGTGGTTGTCAGTAAGCGTGTGCAGAAAAAAACGGCCCGCCATGCGGGCCGTTTTTTACTCAGGGCTTCTGGTCGCCGATGATGCGGGCACCGTA
>CAMLKQ010000224.1 GCA_946480585.1 uncultured Kangiella sp. | reverse complement strand
TCCGGCGTCCAGACGGCGGTGAACAGCGCGTCTTGCAGCGGGCTGCAGTCGGTGCCTGGGGCAAAGCGGCAGACCGCCCAGCGGCCCGGCTCGACGGTGAGTTTTGGTGTCATTCGTCGCCGGCTCCGAGATCGCTGGGGCGATCCAGCAGTGGCGCGAAGAAAATCGCGTTCATCAGCAGTTTGCTGCTGCCAAACCAGCTGGCGCGGAAGGCCAGTGAGGTGGTCGCGAGCACGACGCTGCCGTCGCCGATGCGTTCGGCGGCGAGCGCTACCGAGCCGGCGAGGCGCTCGCGGTTTTCCGTGGAAACAAAGCCGGCAGCAACCGGTTCGGCGCTGAACACGGCTGGTGTTGCGTACGGGCTTTTCAGCGGCGGCAGCACATCGGTGTGGGTGCGGAAAAGTGGCAAGGTGTCGCGCGAGAAACCAAACGCGAGCGGATGGGTGCGGTCGAGCGAGGCAGTCAGGATGGCGCCGGCAATGCGCTTTTCGGCTTCGGTTTCTTCCATGCTGGCATAGGGCACGCGCTCCGGATTCTTGCTCTCGCCGTTTTGCAGTTTGTTGGCGACAAATTCCTGCTGCGTCGCCCAGCGCACGGCACCATCCAGTGCAATCAAGGTACCGCCCGCTTTCACCCAATCGGCAATGCGTTTGCTCTGCTCGTCATTGAGTGCGCGATAGCGGCCATCCGGCAATACCAAATGACTGTAGGCATCGAGATTGACGTCGGCGAAACTGCCGAGCGGCACCATCACCAGCGGCATGTGCATGCGGAAATCGAGCAGATGCCAGATCTCGCCGGCACTGGTTGAATCGACACCAGAGCCGATCAGCATCAGGACTGTCGGTGGTGTCAGCGGTTTTACGCTCGGGCTGCCGAGATCGCTGCCGGCATCGGCATAGCCGGAACGGATGCTTATCAGCTCGATGGCATCACGCGCGGCAATCTCCTGCAGCATGACACGCAAACGGTCGAGCGGCACCGATTGCCCACCGAGCGGAATCACCACGCTGCCACGCGCCAACTCACGCGCACCGCTGCTGGTCTTGATCGTGATGGGTTTGGTATTGGCGCGCAGGTTGACGCCCTCGCGCAGCAACTGATGCGCCGCGCGCGGCGCATAAAAGCTGTCCCAGCTGAACGCATAGGCGACATCGCTGTCGGCTTTTTCCGGCAGCGCCCGCCCAGTTGGCGGCACCAGTTTTTGCAACCGTTCGCCGAGCCAGTCCTTGCGCCACTGGCCGCGCCGGATCTCCGCGTAAGGCATGTCGAATGCAAGTGGCAAGGTCCACGCCGACACGTCGTAGAACACCGGTGTCTTGAACTGCATGCGCGCTTCGAACAGCGATTTCAGCAAACGGTATTGCCGCTGTTCGTACGGAATGACATAGGCGTTGCCGGCGCGAAAGCGCTGCTCGCCGACCGTGACATCGGCTGACAGCCGGTGCACCTGCAGGCCATGCGCGAGCAGAATGCGCAGGAACTGGTATTCGCGGGCGGGATCGGCGGGCTCGGCAAAGACGATGGCGCGGCCTTCGTCCTGCGCAGCGGCGAGCGCGGCGTCCTGATAAAACTTGTCCTGCCACTGCTTCAGCTGCTGGCGCAGCTCGTCGGCTGCACGCAGCGTCGACAGCGAGGTGGTGAACTGGTTGCGGATGGCAAACGGAAAGCTGACCGCGCCGTTCTTGCCTTGCTGCAAATGACCGCGGGCGCTGGCCTGCTCAAACAAAATGCCGACGCTGCCCTGGATGTCGGGATAGGTCGAGCCTTTGCCGTAGTAAAAATCATCAAAATTTTCTTTGCTGTAATAGAGCCGCTTGTCGGCATCAAACGCCGCGGCGTGAAAGCGGGCAATGGCATCGGTCAGGCGCAGGTTTTCGGCCGGCGTCAGCGGATGCTGGCGCGCGGGCACCCCGGGCTGAAAGAAATAGGTGCTGTCGGTGCCCATTTCATGGAAATCGCCAAGCACATGCGGCTTCCATTCCTGGAATTTCAGCACCCGGGCGTATGACTCCGGCTGTTGCACCATCAGCCAGTCGCGATTCAAATCGAACCAGTAATGATTGCCACGGCCGTTGGGCCAAGCTTCGCGGTGTTCGACGTGTTGTGGTTCGGCCACCAGCATCCGGCCGCGGTAGCTGTTGACCCAACTGCTGAACCGGGTCATGCCGTCCGGATTCAGCACCGGGTCGAGCACGATGATCGTGCGTTCCAGCATTTTCTCGATGGCAGGGTCGCGACTGGCGGCAAGAAAATACGCGGTCAGCAAGGCCGCGTTGGCGCCGCTGGCTTCGTTGCCGTGCACGCTGTAACCGAGCCAGACAATCAGCGGCCCGTCATTCTTGCCGGCAGAACGGGCGGCGCGGATGTCGTCCAGACGGGCGCGATTGCTGGCGCTGGTGATGATCACGTGCAGCAACGGCCGCTGCTCATGGCTGCGACCGATCTCTTCCAGCTGCACACGCGGAGACCGGCGCGCCAGCAGCCGCAAATAATCGAGCTGTTGTTCTGGCCGAACATGCCAGTCACCGAGTTCATAGCCGAGCGTTTCGGCCGGCACCGGCACCTCCGGGTCAAACACGGTGCCGGCTGGCACCACGCCATCGAAGTAGTAGTCGAGCTCGACCGCCTGCGACACCGGCAACACGAGCTGGCTCATCAGCAGCGCAGCGGCAACGACACAACCCACGGCAACTTTCATTGGTTCTGCTCCCCAACGGGATATCGGCAAATCTGCCCGGAGCATACGCAAAATGACCGCTCAGGCCAAAGCCCACGTAAAAGCTGAGGGTATGGCCTGCCGTGAAAGCGCGCCCGGATGGCGGTATCATGACCAGCAGCCGTCAGGCCCTGTCACCCAAGAGTCGTCAGTCGAGTTGTCGCCATGATCCGCATTACCGAAACCGCCCAAGCCCACTTCCGCAAGCTGCTGTCGCAGCAGAGCGAGCCGGACACCCACATTCGCGTGTTCGTGGTCAACCCCGGCACTGCCCGCGCGGAATGCGGTGTGTCCTACTGCCCGCCGAGCGCGGTGGAAAGCACCGACATCAAATACGAGTACGACGGCTTCTCGGCGTTTGTCGATCCGGACAGTGATCCGTATCTGGAAGACGCCGAGATCGATCTGAAAACTGACAACCTCGGTTCGCAGCTGACCTTGAAAGCGCCGAATGCGAAGACGCCGCAGGTGAGCCCGGATGCACCACTCGCCGATCGGGTCAATTACATTCTGGAAGCCGAAGTGAATCCGCAGCTCGCCTCGCACGGCGGCAAGGTCACGCTGGTCGAACTCACCGCCGAAAGCGTCGCGGTGCTGCAATTTGGTGGCGGCTGCCACGGTTGCAGCCAGGTCGATGTCACGCTCAAGCACGGCATCGAAAAAACGCTGCTGGAGAAATTCCCGGAACTGACCGGCGTGCGCGACATCACCGAGCACGCCAGCGGCGACAATCCGTATTACCGCTAAACCCGTAACGGCCGATCAGACAATCGGCCGTTTTGCTGTCGTGGTCAGGATTTGCTGGCGTAGCCAGAATCGAGCGCGACAGCGACTCACCTGCTCCCCCGAGTTTCACAACAAGCGCCGTCCCGAGATGGCCTTTCACTGCAAGGAGAAACCGATGCGCACCGCCTTATTCGGTGGAATCGTCATGGCCGGCGTCACGCTGGCCGCTTGTCAGAGCCTGAGTCCCACCATGAAGACAGCACCGTTGCCGCCGTATCCGGTCAGCAAGACCGTTGATCAGGTCGATGATTACCACGGCACCAAAGTGGCCGATCCGTATCGCTGGCTGGAAACCGACGATGCCGACACCCAAGCCTGGGTGGAAGCGCAGCGCCAGTACGCGGAAAACTATCTGGCCACGTTGCCAACCCGCGATGACTACAAAAAGCGTCTGACCGAACTGTGGAACTACGAACGTTACAGCGCGCCGGAAGAAAAAGGCGGCCGCTATTTTTATTACTACAACAACGGCCTGCAGAACCAGTCCGTGATGTATGTGCAAGACAGCGCCAGTGCGACGGCGCGCGTGCTGCTCGATCCGAACACGCTGTCGGCTGACGGCACCGTTGCGCTGTCGGGCACGGCGATCAGCAAGGACGGCAAGCGGCTCGCCTATGGCGTGTCGAAAAGCGGCTCGGACTGGCAGGAATGGTTCGTGCGCGATGTCGATACCGGCAAAGACCTGAGCGACAACATCAAGTGGGTGAAATTCTCTGGCGCCGAATGGACCCCGGACGGCAAAGGCTTTTTCTACGCCCGTTATGACGAGCCGAAAGCGGGCACGGAACTCTCTGGCCAGAACTATTTCCAGAAACTGTATTACCACCAGATTGGTACCGATCAGAGTCAGGACGTGCTGGTTTATCACCGTCCGGATGAAAAAGAATGGGGCTTTGGCGCCACGGTCAGCGATGACGGCAACTGGC
>CAMLKQ010000223.1 GCA_946480585.1 uncultured Kangiella sp. | reverse complement strand
ACCTCGGAGGACGTCCCGGTCGGACCGATTGCCTTCACCATTTCCGATCTCGAAACCGCTACGGCGACCTTGCAAGTGTCGGCCAGTTCCAGCAACCAGACTTTGCTGCCCGATGCCAACATCAGTTTGGGCGGCAGCAACGGCAACCGCACCATCAGTTTGACGCCGGCACTGGATCAAACCGGCTCGGCAACAATTACCGTGTCGGTATTCGATGGGGTTGATACCGCAACGGATACTTTCACGCTGGTGGTCGCTGGCGTGAACGACAACCCGGTGATATCCGATATCAGCAATCAGGCGATCAACGAAGACAACAGCAGTCAGGTGAACTTCACCATTTCCGATAACGAAACGGCGGTGGGCTCGCTGATGCTTTCCGCCAGCTCCAGCAACACGACGTTACTGCCGAACAGCAATCTGGTGTTCTCCGGCACCGGCGCCAGCCGGACATTGACTGCAACACCGGTTGCCAACGCGTCGGGTTCTGCGACCGTCACCGTGACCGTGCAGGATGAGCTGTTTGCCGCCGCGAGTGACAGTTATGTGCTGACCGTCACTGCGGTGAACGATGCGCCGGTACTCGCACCACTTGGCAATGCCACCGTTACCGAGCTGAGTGCATTTGCCACGGCAGCGTCGGTGACCGATGTGGATGATGCCAACGATGGTTCCGGTGCGCTGACTTTTTCGCTGGTTGGCGCCCCGGCGGGCATGGTGATCAGCGCGACCGGCGGAATCAGCTGGACCCCCGGCGAAAACACTGCGGGCAGCTATCCGATCACGGTGCGAGTCGCCGATGGTGGTGAGGACGGCGCCGCAGTTGCCAGTACCGGTTTTACCTTGACCGTGCAGAAGCTGGACAGCGACAGCGATACCGTGGCGGATTATCTGGACAACTGTCCGAACACCGCCAACACCGATCAAGCCAACAACGACGCTGACGCACAAGGTGATGCGTGCGACCTGGATGATGACAACGACGGTATGCCAGATACCATCGAACTGGCGCGCGGCCTGGATCCGTTTGACCCCAGCGATGCCGCTGGCGATTTGGACGGTGATGGCATCAGCAACCTCGACGAATACCTGAGCTGCGTAGCCGCCAATGATCCGGTTTGCGATGCGATCGCCGTCGACTCGGTGGCGCCTGTCATCACCACGAATGGCGATATCACGGTGGCCGCCATCGGTTACGTTACCGACGCTGGCGAATCAGCAACCGCGGAAGACGGCGTTGATGGCACCGTTGCGGTGACGGCCGATGTGCGCGGACCGTTCCGGCCCGGGCTGCATGTGATTACCTGGACCGCGCAGGATACCGCCGGCAATGTCACCACCGCGCAGCAAACCGTGCGGGTGTTGCCACAAGTGGATATCGCGGCGGCCATGATGGTGGGTGAAGATCAGCAGGTCCGCCTGCCGATCCTGCTCAGCGGCCCGGCGCCTGAGTATCCGCTGCATGTCATTTATACCGTCAGTGGCACGGGCAGCAATGCTGACCATACCTTGACCGGTGGCAGTATCGCGATTGCATCGGGTGAGCAGGGTTATCTGGAATTTCTGACGCTGCCCGATGCCGTTACCGAGAGTGACGAAACCATCGTGGTGACGGCGACGGCGGTTTCCAGCAACGGTGTCCTCGGCGCCAATCGGCTTGCCACCATCACCATCGTTGATCGCGCCGTTGCGCCACAGCTGACGCTGCAGATGCGCCAAGGTGGTGATGTCAGCCAGCACATCTTTGCTGACATGGGCGAGGTGGTGGTGACGGCAGTTGCCAGCGATGCCAACGGCGATGTGCTGAGTTACGACTGGCAATTCAGTGATGACAGCATCAGCTACAGCACCGAAGCCAATGTCCTGCGTTTTGATCCGGCTACTGTGGCGGTGGGTGCATATCAGTTGACCGTAACGGTGTCCGATGCGGATCACACTGTCAGCCAGAGTTTGCCGTTCGTTTTGCAGGCCAATGCGCCGGTGCTGCTCGACAGCAACGACAGCGATGACGACGGTGTCGATGATCTGGCCGAGGGCCTGCAAGACGGCGACAGCGATGGCGTGCTCGACTATCTCGACCCGGTCACCTCCGCCCATCAGTTGCAGATCAACGTGACAGGCGCTGATCGGCTGCAGCGATTGTTGCAGACCGAGGCTGGCCTGCAGTTGAGCCTGGGTGAGCACGCGATGGCAGCACAGCGGCGCGGCGCTCGCGTCAGCAGCACCGAGCTGCGCGATGGTGACGGCGCGATCATTGCGGACCCGCGTTACGATGCCATTGGCGAAATTTACGACTTCCAGGTCAGTGGTTTGACCGACGTACAGCCGATGGCGCGCGTTGTGCTGCCGCTGGCGCAAAGCCTGCCGCCCGATGCCGTGTATCGGAAGCTCATCAATGGCAGCTGGCAGTCGTTTGTGATGATTGATGACGACGACATCTATTCGGCGCCGCTAACCGACACCGGACTGTGTCCGTCGTTGGAGGACGATAGCTGGCGAATTGGTTTGAATCGCAGTGATCGTTGCGTGCGTTTGCGCATCCGTGATGGTGGCCGCAACGACGCGGATGGTACGGTCAACGGCGTGGTGGCGGACCCCGGTGTCATTGCCGTGGCCAAAGCCGGCGAGCCGGAAGGCGAACCGACCGAAGGCCCCAATGGCGGTGGTGGCGCCATGGGCATCGCCGGTGTGTTGAGTGTGTGGCTATTGCTGGCATGGCGTCGGCGTAAAACAGGGGAATGTGCAGCATGAGCGGCGTCGGTCGGAGTCCTTTCCTTCTCTGTGCCTTGTTGGCGTTGCCGGTCTGCGCTGAGGAAGAATCGCCGTGGTCGGTCGATCTGGATGTGACCGGCGGTTACGACGATAACGTCGGCCGCAGCCAGTTCCGGCGCGACATTGTCGGCGAGTATTTCGGCACGGTGAGCGCCAGCCTCAATTACGATCTGGAGCTCGATCCGCGCAAGGCCATGACGTTTCGGGCGCTCGCCGAAAGCGAAAGCCGGGAAGTCATGAAGCCGCTGCAGCGCACGTCGTTCGGCGGTGAATTCATTTACCGTTGGCAATCTGACTTCGGTTTCTTTGAGCCGTTTTATCAGGTCACCGTGCGCGGCCAGGATGACGATTACGAGGTAACGCAGCGCGACGCCAGTGTGTACGCGGCCCAGCTGCAGCGTACTCAGCGGCTGACAGCCAACTGGACCTATCTGCTCGGTGTCGAACACAAGGTAACCGACAGCGACGGCACGGTATTCGATCTCAGTGCCAGCCGTTTGTTCGGCAACCTGGACTATCGCGTCGATGAAGACTGGGTGGTCTACAGCACCTTGAGCTATGCCCGTGGCGATGTGCACTCGGTTGCCCAGAACCGGTTCTGCAACGGCCTGCCGGCCGCTGACATTTATCCCTTGGTGCAGGTGTCGGACGCAATCGAACCCGATGAGGCGTTCAACGAAACCTTTTGTGGCAGCTGGCTGGCCTATCGTGGCGAGGCCGACGCGCTCAGTTTGAGTCTGGGAGTGAACCGGGCATTCGCGGACACTTATTCGTTCGATCTGTCGGTGCTGCAGGCGCGGGTGACGTCTACTGAAGACCGCGACGCCTATTACGATCGCCAGATTGTTCGTGCCAGTATTTTGATGAGGTTTTGATCATGCGCTATGGCTGGCTGAGGTTGCCGTCGTTGTTCGCGTTGCTGGTGCTGACGGCATGCGCCAAACGGGACGATACCGAACCGGAAGTGGTGACACTTGCCGACGATGTCCCGAACCGCTTTTTGCAGTTTCCTGATGCCATGCCGGCGCTGGCCGCCGGTCGTTATACCGTGGTTGCCGCCACCGCAACGGCGGGTGTCGCGGGCAGCTACCAATTGCTGATCCGGCGCGATGATGGCAGCGAACAGATCATCAATGGCAGCTGGACCAATTCGGCTGGTCAGGATCCGGTGGCGGCCGGCAATCCGCGCCATGATGTCGACATGGCCGCGCCCGGCGGTTTGCAGCTCAGCTTGACCAGCACGGTGGACGCGTACCTTTACTTGCTCAAGAACGAGCAGGTGGTTGCCGAGGATGACAACAGCGGTGGCGGAAGCCATGCCGCAATCAACCTGGCGGCCAATGCCATCAACAGCCTTGCTTACGCCGAAGCCTATTACCGGCTCGTTGATCCGGACAATGAGCGCACCACGTTGGCCGATTGGAAGCGCAAAAATGGCTTTGATGCCGGCGAGCAGGTGCACGTGGTGTTCCGTGACGCCAAGGATCTCGGTTACGGGCGCAACATGCGCGCGCGCCGCAATGACGACGGCAGCGTGGCGGTTTTCGTTGAGAACTATCTGGTTCAGCTGCAGCCGGGCAATCCCGGCAATTACGGTCCGCTGAATCTGGAGGCGGCCATTCGTGAAGACCGCGAACACCACGTCGGCACCAATGCCATCGA
>CAMLKQ010000222.1 GCA_946480585.1 uncultured Kangiella sp. | reverse complement strand
TTGAAAAAACCTTCACCGGTACCGGCATACATCACGCTCGGATTATTCGGATCAAACACCATGGTGGACACGGCGAGATTGGCCATGAAGTCGTCGACCGGTGCCCAGTTTGCCCCGCCGTCTTCTGTAACCCAGATACCGCCGGACACCGACCCGGCCCAAATTTTCTGCGGATTGTCGGGATGAATGAGCAAGGCGCGCACGCGGCCGCCAATATTGCCCGGCCCTTGCCACTGCCACTGTGCCCGTGACAAACCGGCGGTGGGTTGGCGCTGGGTTTTCAGTTGCTGGACAAAGGCGTGCGCTGCGGCAAGGCCGTTGTCGGCAATGAGGCCGTTTTCGTCTTTCAACGACAGTGCGCGGAAAGAAATGGCTTCGCCCGGACGATCCGGCTTGGGGGAGTGTACTCGCGCAATTGCGCGCGCCAGTTTGTCGTCCGGAATGCGGCACAGATCGGCCAGCGAAAGGCTGCGCTTGGTTTGCAGTGCCTCGACCATGGGCAGCGACAGGTCGCGTGCAGCGGCAACGTCTTCGGCACGCAGTGTATCGTTGCAATTCGGTGTTGCGGGTGGCAACAGCGACAGCGTCGTAACCGCGGCGACCGCGGTGGCAACGCCGCTCATCCAAACCATACGAGAGGAGTGATTCATGGCGACATCCTTGCAAGTCAAAGCTTCAATTGAATACAGAACGTTTCAACGCGCGCAACCGGACCGACAGCGCGAATTCATGGCGAGATATGCAAGCGATAGACGAAGCGCCGGGGCGCCGGACCACCCTGTCCCGTTCGCTCGCGTTGGACCACTTCAGTTTCGCCTGCAGCGATAGCGATCAATTCCAGCGGATCACCCTCTGCGCGTTGCCAATAGCGGGGATCGTAGTCGAGCTGCCAGTGGTCGGTCGGTGTCCGGTTTGGCAACACCAGCCGTTGGCCGCGCTGCACTGTGATCGGATCGGTTTTGGGGATTGACGGCAGCCGGATGGCGGCAAGCGAATTTTCAACGGCCACGGACGCCGAGGTGGCGCCGGTTGCCGTGACCCGCGGCTGACACGCTGTGGACAGCAGAATCAGTGCAATTGGTATGGATGCCGTGAGGCAAGCGCGAAGCATGCGGCCACTCCCTGCAGAAAGCCGTCGCCAAATGTGTCGGTAAACCTAGCACACAAGCGTGGAGTGGCCTTGTCGAATGGCGCGGCCGAGCCGGCCGATAAATACTACCGCGCCAGATAAATGCTAACCCGGCAGATAAATGCTACCGAGCACGGCCGGCCGGCTGGCGCCGGTCACCACCGGCAAATTGCCGGGTTGCTCCTGCAGTCGCTGGCGCGCGAGCCAGGCAAACGCCAGGGCTTCGACCCAATCCGCGGCAATACCGAGTTCATCGGTCTTGCCGACTTTGCTGGTGGGCAATTGCACTTGCAGTGCGCGCATCATCGCGATGTTGCTGGCGCCGCCGCCGCAGATGTAAATCTCCGGCTGTTTCAGCATAGGCAGGGTTTTGATGGCATCGGCGATGGTGTGCACGGTCAGGGCCAGCAAAGTGGCCTGGACATCGGCGACGCCGGGGCGACCAAAGGCTTCCAGATGGCGCATCAGCCATTCCATGGAAAAATATTCCGGACCGGTGCTTTTCGGTGGTCGCTGGGCGAAGTACGGATCTTCCAGCAGTTTTTGCAGCAGGCCGGGCTGGATGCGACCGCGGGCGGCGAGCATGCCGTCGCGATCCATCGGCTCGCCCAGCATGCGCTGACACCAGCCATCAAGCAGAGTATTGCCGGGACCGGTATCGAAGCCGAGCACTGGCGAGAACTGGCCACGCGGCAGCACGGTGACATTGGCGATGCCGCCGATGTTGCAGATGATGCGGTCGACCTGCCGGCTGCGAAACACGCTGTCGTGAAAAGCCGGCACCAGCGGCGCGCCTTGGCCGCCGAGTGCGATGTCCTTGCGCCGAAAATCCGCGACCACCCGAATGCCGGTTTCCACGGCGATGACGTTCGGATCACCAATCTGCATGGTAAAGCGCGGCTCGCCGTTTGGCCGGTGGCGAATGGTCTGGCCGTGGCAGCCAATGGCGCGGACATTCACGGCTTCGACCTTGGCTTTGCTGAGCAAATCGCGGACGGCGTGGGCAAATTGTTGACCGAGCAACACGTCGATGCAGCCGAGCCGATCAATTTCGTTGTCGCCTGGTTCTGCCAGCGCCGCCAGCTGTTTGCGAAACTCGGGAGGAAACGGTTGGAAATGGCTTTCGATCATTTCCGGCTGCGGCGAAAACCGCACCAACGCGACATCAATGCCATCCATGCTGGTGCCGGATAGCGCGCCTACATACAGTTCAGCCATGGTCCCTCACGGTCATTGGCAGGTGATACGGCAAGTATTGTCGGTTTCGCGGGATCGAAACCGCTGCCGTTTGGAATTCTTTTATGCGGGATTCTGTTGCGAACGGTTCAACGAGCCTCGGCAAGCAATACCCGTGAGCGTGCATCCAGACGCATCAACGGGCCTTGCACAGAGGCGAAGAAACGTTCGCGTTCGGCCGCCGGCACGGGCTCGGCTTGCGGCAACGGCACCGTGCGCGGATTGCGGTAGACGCCGTTGACCAGGAATTCGTAATGCAGGTGCGGTGCGGTGGCCAGACCCGATGCGCCGACATAACCGATGATCTCGCCCTGACGCACGCGGCTGCCACTGCGCAGGCCTTTGGCAAACCGCGACAGGTGCGCGTAATGGGTCTTGTATTGATTGCCGTGCTGAATGGCCACCATGCGGCCGTAACCGCCTTTGGTGCCGACAAAACTGACCCGGCCATCGCCGGCGGCGTAAATCGGGGTGCCGGCCGGTGCCGCGTAATCAACGCCGTTGTGAGCGCGGATGCGGTTCAGGATGGGGTGCTTGCGGGCAAGGTTGAAATTGGAGCTGACCCGCGAGAACGGCACCGGCGTGCGCAGAAACGCTTTGCGTAGCGACTTGCCATCCGGTGTGTAGTAGCTGGCGCGACCTTCGCTGTCGAGGTAGCGCACTGCGCGGAAGCGCTGACCTTGGTTGACAAACTCGGCGGCGAGAATGGGCCCCGGGCTGATCGGCGTGCCGTCGACGAGACGCTCTTCGAAAATCAGCGAGAATTGATCGCCCTGGCGCAAATCGAGCACGAAGTCAATGTCGTAGCCGAAGATATTGGCCAGCTCCATGATCACGCTGTCGGGCAGACCGGCTTGCTGACCGGCGGCGAACAGCGAGCTGGTGATGGTTGCGGCGCCGAATTGTTCGCGGCTGACTACCGGCTTGCTGTCTTGACGGGCGACGAATTCGCCGTTCTGGCGCTGAATCACCAGACTGTTCAGTGCGTCCTGTTCGTAGCGGATGGCTTGCAACTGACCTTGCTCGTCAAGACTGAAACTGAGTTGGCGGCCGGGCAGGACCCGGCGCAGCACATCCGATGCAACCGGCAGCTGCATGATCGTATGCAGATCACTGAGACTCAGATTGTTGCGTTTGAACAGCGTCGACAAGGTGTCGCCGGAACGGATCGTGGCGTTTTGCCAGCTGTGTTCGCGCACCGGCAGCGCCGCCAGCGCCAGTTCCGCCATCGCCAGCGGCAATTCAACACGTGGCAATTGCGCCAAGCGAGCCTCTTCGGCGGCAGACAAGGGTTCAGGTTCCGGCAGCGATTGCGGAACCGGCAGCCAGAGCGCAGTCGCCAGCAACAGCACACCGGCCACGGCCATGTAATGCCGCGAACCGAAACGGGCCAATGCACCCGCCACCGGACCTTGGTCCTTGTGGTGGGAGGGGTGGAAATCCGGATGCTGCATGGTCCGCCAAAACCCATATAAAGATGCCCGATAAGGTAGCGGCCCTGAAAAGGCTTGGTCAATAGACTTGTTAACAAAATCAATATGATGCAGTGGATATTTCAGTTGCCGCTGAACAGCGGGCCGGCGCTGGGCGGCGGCCTGCGCCGGCATTTCGACAGGTTTCGGCGCCGACGAGCCTGCTAGAATCGCCGGCCCGGTTTGCAGCCCGGGCACCGTATTGGACAGGAATGACCATGGCCGACCGCCAAGAACAGTACTTAGAACACTACGACGAGCTGATGCGTGGCGTCAGCGAATGCATCGTTGCCGACGAATTGAAAGAACGGCTCAAGACTGGCGCCCGGCTGCGGGTCAAGGCCGGCTTTGACCCGACCGCGCCGGATCTGCATTTCGGCCATACCGTACTCTTGAACAAGATGCGCCAGTTTCAGCAGCTCGGCCACGAGGTGGTGTTCCTGATCGGCGATTTCACCGGCATGATCGGTGACCCGACCGGCAAGAGCGCGACCCGGCCGCCGCTGACCAAGGAGGATGTGCTGGAGAACGCCAAGACCTATCAGGCGCAGGTGTTCAAGATCCTCGACCCCGAGAAAACCGTGGTGATGTTCAACTCGGAGTGGATGGGCAAGATGTCCAGCTCCGACATGATCAAGCTGGCCGCGCAGTA
>CAMLKQ010000221.1 GCA_946480585.1 uncultured Kangiella sp. | reverse complement strand
GAAAAGGTCGGAGCAGTAGCAAAACCGTCGTCTGTGAAGCCCGTCACAGCACCGGAAAAAAATGCGAAAACCCCGATAAATACCCAAGAAAATCGTACCAGTCCCACCACCGCTGGCGGCCCCATCCGCTGGCAATGGCCGGCGCCCGGCAAGGTCCTGGCCGGCTTTTCCAAGAGCCCCACCGGTAACAAAGGCGTAAATATTGCAGGGAGAAAAGGTGAACCGGTAAAAGCGGCAGCCGCCGGCCGGGTCGTTTATGCAGGTACCGGCTTGCGCGGATTCGGCCAGCTGGTTATTGTCAAACACGATGACGATTTTTTGAGCGCCTACGCGCACAACAGTCGTCTTCATGTGAAAGAGAACGACTCAGTTAAAGCTGGCCAGTTGATAGCCGATATAGGCTCTACCGGAACGAATCGCGAGCAACTGCATTTCGAGATTCGTTACCAGGGCCAACCGGTGGATCCACTCAAGCATTTGCCCAAGCGCTGAAGTCATAAGCAGCCGCGGGGTCGAATGCCGGAGGGTGAGCGGACCCGAACCATAACAAAGCCGTAACAAACGGCACTTGGTGGAGAGGCTGCCATGAACGAGCAGTGGGATAATGAGTTGTTGTTGGAGGAAGAGTTCGAGCCGGAGCTGGCGGAAGAACTCGTCGAAGAAGAAGCCCTGCCTGCAGCGGAGCCTGATGCCCCATCAGCGAACCCGCACTATCAGCTCTCCGATGATGAAAAAATCATGGATGCCACTCAGCTCTATCTGGGCGAGATTGGTATCGCGGCGCTGCTGACGCCGGAAGAAGAAGTGTATTTTGCCCGCAAAGCCCAGCGCGGCTGCCTCAAATCCAAACAGCGGATGATCGAGAGCAACCTGCGACTGGTCGTCAAGATCGCCCGCCGCTACAACGGTCGTGGCCTGCCGCTGCTGGATTTGATCGAGGAAGGAAACCTCGGACTGATCCGGGCCGTGGAAAAATTTGATCCCGAGCGTGGTTTCCGTTTCTCGACTTACGCGACCTGGTGGATTCGTCAGACCGTTGAACGGGCGCTGATGAACCAGACCCGCACCATCCGCCTGCCCATTCATGTTGTCAAAGAGCTGAACGTGTATCTGCGGGCGGCCCGTGAACTGGCGCAGAAGCTGGACCATGAACCGACCGCGGAAGAAATTGCCGAGAAGCTCGGCAAGCCGGTGGAAGATGTCTCGCGCATGCTCGGCCTGAACGAGCGCATCAGCTCCATCGACACGCCGATTGGCGTGGATGGCGATCGGTCCCTGCTCGATACCATTGCCGATGACGCCAGCGCCGAACCGGTTGCCGTACTCGAAGACAATGATCTGAAGAGCAACATCGAGAAGTGGCTCAACATGCTGACCGACAAGCAGCGCGAAGTGCTGGCGCGCCGGTTTGGCCTGCTGCATTTCGAACCGCAGACCTTGGAAGAGGTTGGCAACGAAATTGGTTTGACCCGTGAGCGGGTCCGCCAGATTCAGGTCGAGGCGCTGCGCCGCTTGCGTGAAATCCTGCGCGAGCAAAACCTGTCGATGGATGCCCTGTTCGAATAGGCTTCGGTAGCACGATGCTGCATTCGGCAGACAAACAAAGCCCCGCATATGCGGGGCTTTGTGTTTTCACCGCTTGGCAATTCTGCTCAGGGCGTGCGGGTGTGCAGGGCGACGCCAGCATCGCTGCCGTGCAAGCTCACTGCATCAACAAAAAAGGTTTCGCCAGCCGTTGGCGTGCCCTGGTAAAACACCCGCAAGGCAGTGACCGCGTTCAAGTCCAGTTGCCGTTCACGCGGGCCGCTGCGGATTCGGTTCAGCGGCAGCGCGATATCGGTCCAGCCGGGGGCGGCGCTGAAGTTGTAATTGAAGCGATCGTGATAATCCTGCCGACTAAGTTCATGCTCGCGGTCGTGCACCCGCAGCGACAATGGCAGCGCAGCCGTGCCGGGGTTGAACACTGACAACCGCAGCTCACCAAAGCCATGCCAGTTTGATGGAAAATGGCGCAAGGTGCTGCCGGCAAAACGTTGGGCCGGCAGTTGCACCTGCAAGGCATAGTGACCATCGCGGCTGTGCAAGGTGCTGCGCTCGCCGAGCGACCAATTCCAGCTATCGGCGAAGGACTCGAATGACGACAGCTGCGGAAACTGTGTGCTGCTGTGCTGATCCACATAGGCAAACAGCGCCGGCCGCACCAGCAATCCGCACGCTAGCAGGGCCATCAAGCCATACATCGCGAGCTGGGTGCCACGACTGCGGTAACGGCGCACAAAGAGCCAAATGGTGCCGAGCGCGATGCCGGCGCAATTGGTGAAGGCATCGCGCCAACTGGGTTGCCGATCAGTCAGTGCCTGCAGCCATTCAGTGCCGAAGGCAAAAATCAGCAACGGTGGCAACAGCAGCTGCAACCAGAGCGAGGGTCGCCGTGCATGCTGGTGGCGGATGGCCTGATCAAACAGCAGGGTCAAGCCGAAAAAAAGCGGCAAGTGGGCCAAATTCCATAACGCCATCGCCGCGCGGTTGGGCAGGGCTACCCGCTCCTGAATCAGCAGCAGGTACAGGGCGGCCAACAAGCCGATAACAAGCAATGGCAACCGCAGCCGTTGAGCAAATTGCATGGAAAGACCTGACTGGCCGTGTCAGCGCCAATCAAGGCGCTTGTGCGTCAATACGCAGGGCATGGATATCCGTCTCCATCAGTTCACCGAGCGCAGCATAGACCAGGCGATGCCGTGCCAACGGCAGTTTGTCACGAAACTGCTCGCTGACGATGCGCACGGCAAAATGACCTTTGCCGGTCAGCGCACCGGCGTGGCCGGCGTGCAAATGACTTTCATCAAGCAATTGCAACTCTGACGGCTGCAAGGCGGCGCGCAGCCGCGCTTCCATTTCAACGAGACGTTTGCTGTTGTCCATTACAGGGGCTCTTACGGCAAGACTTTCTTGAACGGTTTGACAGTGACGCGCGCGTAAACGCCAGCGATCACATACGGATCCGAGTCGGCAAAGGCCTGGGCATCAGCGAGCGAAGGAAACTCCGCAACGATCAATGAGCCGGTAAATCCGGCCGGGCCCGGCTCGTTGCTGTCGACGGCCGGGAATGGGCCGGCCAGCAACAGGCGGCCTTCATCTTTCAGCTTTTGCAAGCGGGCAAGGTGCTCAGCACGGGCCGCCAATCGCTTGTCCAGTGTGCCGGGCACATCTTCGCCCATCAGTGCATACCACATCATCAATCCTCTTGTTTGCTGGCGGTGTTTGCATCGCCGCTGTTCGCACTTGCTGGGTCCGGTTCTTGCGGCAGATAACGGTGCAAGGCAAAACCGGTGTACACGAACAACAGCAGTTGAATGATCGTGATGCCCCACACTTTGAAATTGACCCAGGTATCGAGCGAGTAGCTGAACGCGACATGCAAATTGAGCATACCGACCAGCAGTGAGACCACGCCCCAGATCACATCAACGCGTCGCCACACCGGTGTGGGTACCGGCAATGCCTGTTCGTTGATCGATTCAAACAAGGCTTTCAACGGCGAACGGCGCAGCGCCGCGCCGACCAGAAATATCGCGGCGATCAACCAGAAGAACACCGTGACTTTCCATTTGATGAAGCGCTCGTCATGCAGCGCCAACGTCAAGCCACCGAACACCAGCGCGACTGCCAAACCGAACAAATGCAGTTTCTGCCATTTGCCGCTGTGCAGGCGATTGCCGACGGTCTGAATAACGGTTGCTGCCATCAACACGGCCACCGCGACATAGATATCGGCGAGTTTGTAGCTGATGAAGAATGCCAGCAGCGGGAAAAAATCGAGCAGAAACTTCAGCATGGTAAACTGGGCAACGACAGGTGAGCCGGGCCTGCTATCTTACCGGCTCCATCGACGCAGCGTCACCCGCACCCTTGCCGGCGTGGCGCGGCCACGTCAGATGGCAGTACCCCGATTTGCGCCGAGTGATGACCATGTCGCCTTATGATTTGCATTGCCACAGCCTGTGCTCCGATGGTGAGCTGGCGCCTGCCGCCTTGGTGGCGCGCGCGGCGGGCCGCGGCGTGCAGGTGCTGGCGCTGTCGGATCACGACAGCGTAGCCGGCATCGCAGAGGCACAGGCCGCGGCGGCGGTACACGGTCTGACGCTGGTACCGGCGGTTGAAATTTCGGTGGCTTACCAGAAATTGGAAATTCATATCGTCGGGCTCGGCATCGATCCGGCGTCAGATCTGCTTGGGCATGGCCTGCAGGCGCAGCAGGCGCGGCGCTGGCGGCGGGCCGAGGCCATGGCAGAAAAGCTCTCCAAAGACGGTGTTAGCGATCTGATGCCGGCGCTGCGTGCGCGCTTCCCGCGGGCGGCTCCGACCCGCTCACATTTTGCCCAGTTGCTGGTCGAGCGCGGCCTGGTCCGCGACAACGAGCGGGCGTTTGCCCGCTATATCGGCCGCAAAGGCTCGTCTTACGTGCCAGCGGAATGGTGCACGCTCGCCGAGGGCGTGC
>CAMLKQ010000220.1 GCA_946480585.1 uncultured Kangiella sp. | reverse complement strand
AACCCAGTCAACGATCGAGTCGTTCGGATTCAGCATGACGAATTTGGATTTGTTTTCCGAACCACCGCCTTTGGCGGCGATTTCGACTTCGACTTCGTTACCCGGCACCAGCTGGATATGGGTGATCGCCGGCGAATTGTCGCCGGTGTTTTTGCGCGGACCGGCCGGATTGGCCACGACCGAGGCACGCAGGGTGTTGTCCGGATGACCGTAGGCAATCTTGACGCCTTCGTTGACCATTTCTTCGACGGTCAGGTCGCTGTCCCAACGGACATTCATGCCGACTTTGACAAAAGCGCAAACGATGCCGGTGTCTTGGCAGATCGGCCGGTGGCCTTCGGCCGACATCCGCGAGTTGATCAGGATTTGTGCGATGGCATCTTTCGCCGACTGGCTCTGCTCGGCTTCATAGGCCTTGGCCATCGCATCGATGAAATCTTTCGGGTGGTAATAAGAGATGTACTGCAGGGCATCGGCCACGCTCTGGATGAAGTCGGCCTTCTTGATGACGGTCATTCGCCAAGTCCTCGTCGGAATCGGAAGCGGTCGTTGCGGCCGCCTCGGGAAACGGAAAACAGCAACAGCAGTGGACCGGGCCAGTCTCTGCGCTCGCCTGCGCCCTTGCACCGGGGCAGAACGAAAGCGGCGATGTGTGCGCTGCAGTACCGGGTCCGGTCACCGAGGAGGTGATCGGCGCCAACGCATACTTATGTGCAGCGCAGCAAAGTCTTGCTTGGGGCAGAGACTACAACAGGCTGGCCCGACCTTTCAAACGGTCGTTTGATTGAATTGCCCAACGGCCTAATGAAAGGGCGCAATATGATACGCTTGCCCGCACTTGAGCGCCTAGAACGACCAACGTCTCGGTCCGGCGCCGAACCTGGCCCAGCCTGAAGCTATCCCAGCCTGAAACTATCCCCGCCGTGTCCCGCTATCCCCTGTTGTTGACCGAACTGCCCTACCCTGGCCGCACCGGCGTGCTCGGCCTGTTTGCGCCGTTTGCCGACTGGCCCGGCGCCGTGCTGCTCGACAGCGGCGGCCACGAACGCGGCCGCTTCGATCTGTTCAGCGCCCTGCCAGTACGCCAGCTGACCACCGACGGCACGCTGACCCGCCTCCACGACAACGACGGCCGGCTGCTTGACGAAAGCCCGGCCGACCCGTTCGCCCTGCTCGATCAGGCACTGCGCGAGACCAAGCCGTTGCTCGATGAAGCCCGCGCCCGCACGCTGCCGTTTGCCGGCGGCCTGCTGATGGCACTCGGTTACGACCTCGGTCGCCGGCTGGAAACGCTGCCGACACTCGCCCGGCACGATCTGCCGCTCGCCGACCTGCATGCCGGCATTTACCACTGGGCGGTCATTGTTGATCACGACGGTAAAACCGCCGGACTCTGGCAGTTTGCCGATTTACCGGACGAACAGATCACACGCATCACCACGGCACTGGCAGCACCAACCACCACTCGCAGCAACTTTGCCCTCGACAGCGACTGGCACAGCAACCTCGACCGCGAACAGTACGGCCGCGCCTTTCGCCAGGTGCAGGACTACATCCACGCCGGCGATTGTTATCAAATCAACTTGGCCCAGCGTTTCTCGGCCCGCTGCCACGGCGATGCCTATGCCGCGTATTGCAAACTGTCACCGCTGAACAAAGCACCGTTTTCCTCGTACTGGCACACTGATCGCGGCCAGATCTTGTCGCTGTCGCCCGAGCGTTTTGTCTCGGTGCAGAACGGCGTCGCGCTGACCGAACCGATCAAGGGCACCAGACCGCGCCACGCCGACCCGGTGCGCGATCAAGCCGAGATCGACGCGCTGAAAGCCAGCGGAAAAGACCGCGCCGAAAACCTGATGATTGTCGATCTGCTGCGCAACGACTTTGGCAAGAACTGCGCGATCGGCAGTGTCAAAGTGCCGGAGCTGTTTGCCATCCACAGCTTCCCTGCCGTGCACCATATGATCAGCTCGGTCACCGGCGAACTCGCCGCTGGCAAAACCCCACTCGATTTGCTGCGCGGCTGTTTTCCTGGCGGCTCGATCACCGGCGCGCCGAAAGTGCGGGCGATGCAGATCATCGAAGAACTGGAACCGCATCGGCGCAGCCTGTACTGCGGCAGCATTGGCTACTGTGACTACCTCGGCCGGCTGGATAGCAGCATCACCATCCGCACCTTGGTGCATGCCGACCATCAAATCCATTGCTGGGCAGGTGGCGGTTTGGTCGCCGATTCGATGGAGCAAGCCGAGTACGAAGAGACCTTTGCCAAGGTCAGCAAATTGTTACCGCCGCTACGCGGCTGACACGAACACTCGGACAAACAAAAGGGCTGCCGTGGCAGCCCTTTTGTTTCAACGGACGCGTCCAGGCGCGAACCCTCAGCACGCCGCTAGCGCGTGCTCCAGATCAGCTTTCAAATCGGCGACGTCTTCAATGCCGACTGACAGCCGGACCAGATTGTCATGAATACCGAGTTTGGCACGCGATTCGGCTGGAATCGATGCGTGCGTCATGATCGCCGGGTGTTCGATTAGCGACTCCACGCCGCCTAGGCTTTCGGCCAGCGTGAAAATCTGCACGGTTTCGAGGAAGCGGCGGGCTTCACCCAGACCGCCTTTCAGGAAGATCGTGATCATGCCGCCGAAACCGGTCATTTGCTTGGCGGCGATGGCGTGTTGAGGATGACTTTTGAGACCGGGGAATACCACCTTCTCAACTTTCGGATGCGCACTGAGCCACTCGGCGAGCTGTATCGCGCTTTCGTTGTGCTGTTTCATCCGCAGCGCCAGCGTCTTCACGCCACGCAGCGCCAGATAGCTGTCCATCGGACCGGCGACGGCGCCGATGCTGTTCTGCAGAAACGCCATCTTCTCGCCAAGTTCGGCATTGGCGGCGATCAGCAAACCACCGACCATGTCGGAGTGGCCGTTGATGTACTTGGTGGCCGAGTGCATGACCAGATCAGCACCGAGCTTGATCGGCTGCTGGTTGTACGGCGTCGCAAAGGTGTTGTCGACCACCACTAGAATGCCGCGCTTTTTCGCCTCGGTCGCAATGGCGGCGATATCGCAAACTTTCAGCATCGGGTTGGTCGGCGTTTCGATCCAGACCATCTTGGTGTTTGGCTGAATCGCGACGACGAAGTTTTCGACCTTGGTCAGATCGACCATGCTGAATTGCAAGCCCATTGAACGCTTGCGGACTTTGTCGACCAGACGGAACGTGCCGCCGTAGACATCGTCCATGAGAATCAAGTGGTCGCCGCTATTCAGCAGCTCCAGCGCCGTCGACGTCGCCGCCATGCCGGAGCCAAAAGCGAAGCCGCGGACGCCGCCTTCCAGATCGGCAACGCACCGTTCGTAGGCAAACCGGGTCGGATTATGGGTGCGCGAATACTCGAAACCCTTGTGTACACCGGGGCTTTCCTGCGCATAGGTCGACGTGAAATACACCGCCGGCATCACCGCACCAGTGGTCGGGTCGTATTCCTGACCCGCGTGAATCACCCGGGTCCCAAACTGCAGTTTGCTGGTGTCTTTCATCATGTCCTCACTTGATGTCGGCAATGCCCGGCATCACAACCAAATCAATCGAACGGCAACAAGCCACAGCAACACACCCAGCACCCGATCAAACCAGATGCCGGCGCGCAGAAACATCGCGCGCACCGGTGGCCTCACCATCAGCCAGGCCACCAACACAAACCACAGCGCGGTGACCACCATCATCCAGAGTCCGTAGCCGACCTGAACCGGCCACGGCGTGCTCAGACTCACAATCGAGGTGAACAGCGCCAGAAAAAACAGCGTCGCTTTCGGGTTCAACGCGTTGGTCAGAAAACCGATCCGGAAGGCCTGCCACACCGACGGCGTCGGTTCCGGTTTACCGTTCACCTCCGCGCTAGCGGCACCGCCACTGCGCAAGCACTGCCAACCCAGCCAAAGCAAATACAACGCACCGGCATAACGAACAATATGGAACAGCGTCGGGTTATCCCGCAGCAAGACTGCAATGCCAAGCACGGTGTACGCGACATGCACCATGATGCCGGCGCCAATGCCTACCGCCGTCCAGCTGCCAGTGTGAAAACCGTGTCGTACGCTCTGCCGCACGGTCATCAGAAAATCAGGGCCCGGACTGATCACGGCCAGCAGATGCGCCAGCGCGATCAGCGCGAACTCGGTACCGTATTGCGCCAGCATCACTGCACCGAACTCAGATCAAGCCTTTTTCCTGCAACCAAACGTCGTTGTAGACCTTGGAGACATAACGGGTTCCGGTATCACAGATCAGGGTCACCACCCGCTTCGGCGTTTTCTGCTCGCGGCAATAGCGCAGCGCAGTGGCCAGCAAGGTGCCGGTCGATGAACCGCCCATCAGGCCTTCTTTGGCGAGCAGCTCGCGGGCGGCATGAATGGCTTCGCGATCCGGAATTTCGTAGGACTTGGTCACCAACGACATGTCGCAAATCGACGGAATGAAATCTTCGCCGATACCTTCCACCAGCCAGGAACCGGC
>CAMLKQ010000219.1 GCA_946480585.1 uncultured Kangiella sp. | reverse complement strand
CCATGCGCAAACTGTTTGCCCTGTTGTTGGTACTGCCACTGCTCGCCACACCGGCGCTGAACTGGGCCGCCGATGCCGCCTATAACGCCCGGCGCGGCTCGACGCCACCGGAGCAGGAAAGCAAGCCGGCGCCGATGTACAACGTCGAGAACAAGGACATCAAGCGGCCGCGCGCCTACTCGATGCAGCCGCCGACCATTCCGCACAAGATCGACGGTTATCAGGTCGACATGTATGCCAACAAGTGCCTGTCCTGCCATTCGCGCGTGCGCACTGCCGAATCGCAGGCGCCGATGGTCAGCGTCACCCATTATCAGGACCGCGATGGCAACTTCCTGGCCGAGATCTCGCCGCGCCGTTACTTCTGCGGCCAGTGTCATGTGACCCAGGTCGATGCCAAGCCGCTGGTGGAAAACACGTTTGAGGATGTTGATGAGATCCTCAAGCGGAAAGCCGCCGAAAAAAAGTGATCGGGCAACCGCAATGACTGAGCGCGCAGGCGCGCGGCCATACCAAACGGTAACGCCGCCTGTCACCGACATAACAGGAGAGATCAATGCGTAACTGGGGTCCTGTCCGCTGGTTCCTGACACAGTGGAGTACGCTGTCCAAGCCCAGCAAGCATTACAGCCTCGGCTTTCTGACCGCGGGCGGCTTCATTGCCGGCATCGTGTTCTGGGGCGGATTCAACACCGCGCTGGAGGCGACCAACACCGAGGCCTTCTGCACCAGCTGCCACGAAATGCGTGACAACGTATTCGAGGAATTGAAAACCACCATCCACTACAGCAACCGCTCCGGCGTGCGCGCCACCTGTCCGGATTGCCATGTGCCACACGAATGGACCGACAAGATCGCCCGCAAGATGCAGGCATCCAAGGAAGTGTGGGGCAAGCTGTTCGGCACCATCGACACGCGGGAAAAATTCCTCGCGCACCGGCGCGAACTGGCCGAACACGAATGGAAGCGCCTGAAAACCAACGACTCACTGGAGTGCCGCAACTGCCACAACTTCCAGTACATGGATTTCACCCGGCAAAGCCCACGTGCCCAAGAGATGCACTCGACTGCTTTGGCATCGGGGGAGAAGACCTGCATTGATTGCCACAAAGGCATTGCCCACCAACTGCCGGACATGAGCGGCGTCGAAGGTTGGCACTGACAGAGCGCGACAGCGGTGTGGTGCTGAACCGTCATCCCGACGGATGACGGTTCGGCGTCCGCAGCGTGCAATAACCGCACTCAGGCGTGGCTGAGTGGCAACGTGAAGTAAAACGTTGTCACGTCATTCGGCACCGAGCGAAAACCGATTTCGCCGCCGTGCAACTCCACCAATTGCTTGCTGATCACCAAGCCGAGACCGGTGCCGGGCAAACGCGCATTGCCCAAGGATTCAACTTGCTGAAATTTCCGGAACAGCAAACCCTGTTTGTCTTCCGGAATGCCGGGACCGGTGTTGTGCACGGAAAAACGCACACCCGCGCCGACCCGTTCGAACGCCAAGGTCACCGTCGAGTGTTCTGGCGCATGTTTGATGGCGTTGGCCAGCAAATTGCCAAGCACTTGCTGAATGCGGTGCTCGTCAACGTAGACCACGGCGTCTTCGGCTGCTTCAGACGCCACGAGCTTCAGGTGGATACCGAATTTGTCCGCGAGGGATTGGGCGGTGGCCAGCGCACGCGGGCACAGGTCGCGTGCTGGCATCGATTGCCGCAGCAAGGTCAAATAGCCGGTTTCCATCTTGGTGAGGTCAAGGATGTCGTTGACCAGTCGCAACAGCAGATCGGAATTGCGATTCGCCATTTCGACCAGACTTTTAGCCTCGCCCGACAGCCCGTCAATCTTGCCGCTGACCAACAGCGTCAGCGCGCCGCACACCGACGTCAGCGGCGAGCGCAGTTCATGACTGACCATGGCGACAAACTCGGTGCGTACCTTGTCGAAATCCCGCATCCACTTCAGCTGTTGCCGCAGGCGCAGCAGGTATTCCACTTGACGCGCCAACGCCGCCAGCGTCGTCAGTTGTTCCGGACTCAATTGCCGCGGTTGGTGATCGATCACACAGAGTGTGCCGAGTTTGTTTTCCCCATCCAGTGACAGCGGCACCCCGGCGTAAAACACCACTTCGGGCGCACCGGTGGTTAGTGGGTTGTCATGGAATCGCACATCGCGACGCGCGTCCTCAATGACGAACGGCTGGTCGCCAAGAATGGCGTGCGCGCAAAAGGCGTAGTCACGCGGGGTTTCCCGCGCGGCCAGACCATGATGGGATTTGAACCATTGCCGGTCTTTGTCGATCAGGCTGACCAATGCGATCGGCACGCCGGCGATCTGGGCGGCAATCGCAGTCAGATCGTCATAGGCCTGTTCTTCAAGCGAGTCGAGAATATCGAGCTCGCGCAACGCCTTCAGGCGTGTCGACTCGTTGTCGGGAAGCTGGGCGGAAATCATGCTGTCCGGTCAATGCCTCCGCATCGAGACGAGGCCATAGTTGGTTTCAGTCTAGCAGCCATCGGCTGCTTTGCCCGGGCGGGCTAGTCGCGCGTTTGCGCAGCCGCTGGACACGAGCAACCGCGGTCGCTGAACACGGTCACTACACACGCGAATCCGCCCGGTCAGCAACCACCGCCTGTAGATGACGCATAAACGCATCCACCAGCACCGAGCGATACGACTTCTGGTGCCGGACCAGATGCCAGCGGGTCAGCAGCGGAAAACCGTGCGCGGTCAGCCGCACCAGACCATCTTCGCGAGGGTTGGCACCGAGCGCATGGCGCGACACGATGCCCAGCCCCAAGCCACCCGCGACCGCCTGTTTGATCGCCTCGTTGCTGCCAAGCTCCATCCGGATACGCGGGGCAAAATCCTGCCCGGCAAAAAACTGATCGCAGGCGATGCGGGTGCCGGAGCCGGGCTCGCGCAGAATGAACGGCTCCTCGCGCAGCGCGCCGAGCAGCAACTGCCGGCCCGCCAGCGGGTGGCCGACGGCGGCGATCAGATCGAGCGGATTGTCGAGAATCGGTGTCTGCTCGATCGGCGCGTTTTGCGGCGGCGCGCTCATGATGTAGACATCGTCGAGTTGCTCGGCAAGCCGCTGCAAAATCCGGTCGCGGTTCGCAACCTCCAGCGCGATCTCGACGCCGGGATAGGCCTGGCAAAAGCTGCCGAGCCAGCGCGGCAGAAAATATTTGGCGGTGCTGACAATCGCCACTCGCAATCGGCCCTGACGCAGGCCGCGCAAATCGGCGAGTTCGGCCTGTACCGCCTCCCAGCGATGGAACATGTCGACCGCCGCCCGCTGCAACACCTCTCCTGCTGGGGTGAGCACCAACTTGCGGCCGCGGCTATCGAACAGCGGTTCGCCGACGCTGTCGGCCAGCGCCTTCAGCTGCATCGACACGGTCGGCTGGGTCACGTGCAGCCGGCGCGCCGCCTCGCTGATGCCGCCGTATTCGGCCACCGCCTTGAACAGCTCCAGCTGACGCAGGGTCACATGCAGGCTCATCGCTCACTCATAACCAATTTGCTATTGATTGAATAAGAATAATCGATTTTTACTTATCTGACTGTATCCGTACCATGCCGGCCCGTTTGCCCTGCCAACGGAGATCGCCATGTCTGCCCTGCTCGACCCCGTCATCCTGTTCTTTGTCCTTGGCCTGCTGGCCGGCGTGGTCGGTTCCAAACTGGACGTGCCCTCGGCCATCGTCCGCTTTCTGTCGATTTACCTGCTGATGGCCATCGGCCTGAAAGGCGGCATCGCGCTCGCTGAAGCCGGTTTCAGCCAGCCGGTGCTGGTGACGCTGGCCGGCGCCATGCTGCTGGCCTTCGTCATTCCGCTGCTCGCGCACCAAGTCGTCAAACGGCTGACTGACCCTTACAACGCCGCTGCGCTCGCCGCGACGTATGGCTCGGTCAGCGCGGTGACCTTCATCACCGCCAATCAATTCCTGAGCTATGCCGGCGTCAGTTTCGGCGGCCACATGACGGTCGCGCTGGTGGTGATGGAAACCCCGGCCGTGATCATGGGTTTGTGGCTCGCCACCCGCGCGCGCCACCAGCTCGGCCACAGTGAAGCGAGTGCGGCGCACGCACACACGCCGCTCGGCATGTTGCGCGAGTGCCTGACCGATGGCGGTCAGGTGATTTTGCTCGGCAGTCTGGTGATTGGTTTCGTGGTTGGCCCGAGCGGCGCCGAGCCGTTGCTGCCGCTGATCTCGTGGCTGTTCAAAGGCCTGCTGGCGATTTTCCTGCTCGACATGGGCTGGCAAGTGGCGCAGCACCTGCCGAACGCGCGCAAGCAGTCGCCGTGGCTGCTGATCTACGCGATTGCCGCGCCCATGCTGCACGCGCTGCTCGCCATCGGTTTTGCCTGGGCAACGGACATGAGCATCGGCGATGCGACGCTGCTCGCGGTGCTCGCCGCCAGCGCCTCCTACATCGTGGTGCCGGCGGTCGTGCGCGATGCGATTCCGGAAGCGAGCCCGGCGGTGTTTCTCGGCATGTCACTCGGGGTGACCTTTCCGTTCAACAT
>CAMLKQ010000218.1 GCA_946480585.1 uncultured Kangiella sp. | reverse complement strand
GTCTGCGGCGGCTCACTGAGCAACACCGGCAACCACTTGCTGCCCGGACATTCCTGCAGATAGCGACCGCCGTTGCCGTCGGCAAAGACAAAGCGCACGCCGTCGGGCAATTGCAGACTGAGCGGTGTCACGCCCTTGACAGTGAGCCAGTCGGCAAACACCTGCATGGCGCCGCTGGCGCCCGACAAGCCGGTGCTTTGGTTGTCGTCACGGCCAAGCCAGAACACGGCCAAATGTTCGCCATCAAATCCGGCAAACCAGGAATCGCGCTGATCATTGGTGGTGCCGGTTTTGCCCGCCAGATTGGCGCTCGGGTAGCGTGCGCCCAGCGAGCGGCCGGTGCCGTCACGCACGGCAGTTTGCAGCGCGTAATCAATAAGAAAAACGGTCGCCGGTTTCAGCCGCTGATAAATCTCATCGGTCCGCAGCCAACTCTTGCCGTCATCGCGGCGCACCGCGCGAATGGCTTTGGGCACCCGCACGGCGCTGCCATGCGCCAGACCGGAATACAGCGTCGCGACATCAAACGGGCTGAGCTCGAGCGCACCGAGCGCCAATGACGGCCACAGCCGGATATCACGGCGCAAGCCCATCTGCTGCAGCGCCGTCTCCACCACCGGCAGACTCACCTCCATGGCTAGCCGCGCTGTCGCCAGATTGAGCGATTCGGCCAAAGCCTTTTGCAAAGGCACGATGCCGCGGGCAACGCCGTCGTAATTTTTCGGCTGCCAGGTTTGCCCATCATCGGCACGCATGACAAAGGCCGAATCCTGCAAGGTGGTGGCGAGATCGAAACGCGCCGGCTGATTGAGTGCGGCGTAGTAAATCATCGGCTTCAGCGTCGAGCCCACCGGCCGTTTGGCGTCGAGCGCACGATTGAAGCCGGCGTAGCTGCTGTCGCGGCCGGCAACAATGGCGCGCAAGCGGCCCTGCTGCCGATCGGTCACCACCGCCGCCGCTTGCAGGCTGCCGGTGCTGTCGAGGCGCTGCAGGCTTTTCTCGACCACCAGCTCGGTCTTGCGCTGCAAAACCGGATCAATGCTGGTGAAGATTTGCAGCCCGGATTCGCTGGTGTCGTATTGGCCGACATCGGCGCGCAGTTCCCGTTTGACGAGATCGAGCACCGCCGGCATTTTGCCGGACAGCGCCCGCGGCGTGTGCAGCACACCGAGCGGCGCGCGCTGCCAATAGACCAGCTCGTCAGCGCTAAGCTGCCCCTGCTGTTGCCGGCGGGCCAGAACATAGTTGCGGCGCTCACGCGCGCGTTCGGCTTGTTTCCACGGCGAGTAGAACGAAGGGCCGCGGATCATGCCGATCAGCAAGGCGGTTTCGGCGTCATCCAGTTCGCTGACCGGCTTACCGAAGTAGTAGCGACTCGCCAGCGAAATGCCATGAATGGCGCGCTGGCCGTCCTGACCAAAATAAATTTCGTTCAGGTAGGCCTCGAGAATTTCGTCCTTGCTGTAATTCCATTCCAGCACGATCGCCATCAGGGCTTCGCGGATTTTCCGCCACCAGGTCCGCTCGCTGTTGAGGAAATAGTTTTTGACCAGCTGCTGGGTAATGGTGGACGCGCCCTGCTCGGTTTCGCCGGCGCGCAAATTGGCCCAGGCCGCTCGGGCAATGGCGGTAAAACTGATGCCGATGTGTTCATAGAAATGCTGATCTTCGGTGACCAGCAGCGTGTCGATCAGGGTGTCTGGCACCGCCGCCAGCGGCAGCAACTCGCGGTCCTCGTCGGCGCGGGCGGAGAATCGGCCGAGCAGTACCGGATCAAGCCGGGCGCTGCTCAATTCGGTGCCGTTACCGTCACGCAGGGTGGCGATGCGATCACCGCGCAGACCGAGCTCCAGCCGTCGCTCCGGCATCGCACCGTCGGCAAACCGGAAGGCGCGCGCCTGGATCAGGAAGGCGCCGGGTCGGTGGGCGTACTCACCGGCTTTGCGCGGCGCATTGACCTCGCGATAACCGAGCAACTTCAACTCCAGTTGCAGATCGGCCTCGCTCAGCACATCACCTTCTTTCACGGTCAGCACGCGGGCGTACACGCTGGCCGGTTCGGTCCAGCGCTGGCCTTCAAAGCGGCGGGTGACATCGGCATGCAGATACAGCAGCAGCGCGGCCAGCAGCAGCAAGGCAATCAATGCCAGCTTCAACAGCAGCGGCCACCAACGCCGTTTGCCAGCGCGCTTGGTGCCGGCTGCCGGCGTTTTGGCAGCGGAAGAACGGGGACGACGGGCCACAAGGATTGCACATCAAGCCAAAAGGGCGCCCACGTTACCGCAGCCGTTACGGTCGCTCAACCAACCGGCGCACAGCTTGTGCGATGCGCGAGGGGACCGCGACCGGCCACACCAACAAAAAAACGGGGCCGGCTGCTGCCGACCCCGTTTGTGGTTGCGCTCAATCGCGCTTATCGCGCCAGCTTGCGACCCCGGATCCAGCCGCGGCAGTTGGCGGCGCCGCAGCCGCAGAAGAATTGCCGAAACAACTCATCCTCGGTGCTTTCGTAATCCATGGTCAGCATTTCACCGGGTGCGATATCGCGCACGGCGGTGAAGGTGAGCGTGCGCATGTCGCAGTGCATGTTGGGCGCGCACGAGTGCAGCACCTTGCCCATCACCAGCGGATCCGACAGGTATTTGCCTGGCTCGATCTGCAAGGTATACAGCGTTTGCTCGCTGACCACGCTGCCAGTGAAGGTAAACACGATCTCGCCGGCGCGGAAGCCGGCCACGGCCTGCAGGCCTTCGCCTTTGCCATCCTCGGTGCTGATCACCTTGACCCGATCCCGGGTCGGCTCATTGGCAAACGGCGGACAGAGGTGCGCGTAATAACGTGGTCCTGGCGTTGCGGAACTGACAGCCGCCTCGGGGTGCGGTGTAGCCATCGCCATCATCGGTGCTGGCATGGGTTCTCCTTAACATCGCTTGCGTTGACGCCGTTGACGAATGTGACAACGGCGAGCCGAGGCCCGCCGTTGTCGTTTGTTATTTCCGAATCACAATCTGATGGGTGATTTGCTTCGGGGCGTAGTATTTGTTGACCACCGCCATCACCGTTTCTTCTTCAAACCATTTGCAGCTGAACACGTCGAGGTACATGTCGCGCGCCTGATCGTTGGTGTGCACGGTCAGCGCCGAGGTGGTGATGAGCTGCACCGCCGAAATACCAACCTGACAGCCATCGCCGAAGCGCGCGGCGATCGGCTCGCCGTAGCGGATCATGTCAATCTTGTCGGCCAGCTCTTTCAGGAACTCTTTCATTGTGTCGACCGACAACAGGTTGTCGTTGCAGCCTTCACAGGTCAGCATCATGTGCTTGCCGTAATAGCGGCAGCCGTTGACGGTAATGTTCTTGTATTCATCCCAGGCCATGATTCCTTCCACCCACTCGCGTTGTTCGACGCCCGTTTGCCGGGCCCACTTTTCTCGAATGCAAAAACGCAAAAACCCCCGGTCAGAATGCCCTCGCGACAGCCGGGTCCTTGCCCTGCTGCTGCCACGAAAGATTCGTCTCCGGAGGTTCCATACCGCCACATGACGGCGAGTCCAAATATGCGCCGCGTTTTTTTGACCTGCAATAAAAATGTTGGCCATCCAAACCGGGTTTGGATGGCCATTTATTGACGCCTTTTGCAGGCACAATTTATGAAGATAACGGCGGCTCAGTTGCCGGACTGTTTTCGGGCGCGGTCGTCGGCAGCTTTGCTGCGCCGGGTCGGCTCCGCTTCGAGCGGGTTATCGGGCCAATAATGCTTTGGATACTGGCCGCGCATGTCCTTGCGCACATCCGGGTAGGCGTTCTGCCAGAAGCTCGCCAGATCCTGGGTCACCGCGAGCGGCTGCCGACCGGGCGCCAGCAGATGAATCAGCACCTTGGCTTTGCCGCCGGCGAGGCGCGGTGTGTCACGCTCGCCAAACATTTCCTGGATGCGCACCGCCAGCACCGGTTGCGGCCCGCTGTAATCGAGCGCAATGCGCGAACCGGTCGGCACCGTGAGGTGGGGCGGCGCCAGCTTGTCGAGTTCCTGTTGCTGGCTGTAGTCGAACAGGGATTTCAGCGCCGGCAGCAAATCGACGCTGGCGAGCTGCGCCTTGGTGCGCAGGCCGGTGACAAACGGTCCCAGCCAGTTTTCCAGTGTCGCCAGCAGGGCGGCATCGCTGAGATCCGGCCAATCGGCCGGAGCCAAACCGCCGTGGCGCAGCCACTCGCTGCGGCTGCGAAATTGCAGCGCCGCGCCGGACCAATCCAGCACCGCCAACCCGAGCTGACGAACGCCCGTCAGCAAGGCGGCGGTACGCGCCGCCGGCTCGGCCTCGATGGTTTGTTCGCTGAAAACGAGCTGGCCGAGCGCGCGCCGGCGGCGGGCGACCACGCATTGCTCGCGGCTGTCCCAGACCACCTCATCGCGGGTCACGATCAAGTCACCAAACACGCTTTCCAGTTGCTCGGCCGGCAACGCCGCCGCCAGAAAAATTTTCGCGTCGGCACCGACGCCGTCCACTTCCGCCACCGCCAGATACGGCTCGCG
>CAMLKQ010000217.1 GCA_946480585.1 uncultured Kangiella sp. | reverse complement strand
CCACCGGCGTTGCGACCCAGAACCTGACGCTGCGCAAGCAGCATTTTGTCGGCACCGCCGAAAAGGTCATCAACTTCTTCCGTTTCGTTGCTCAGGACACGCGCGAATGGCTGGCGCGTGTCGGTGTCAGCGATCTGAAAGCCCTGCAGGGTCGCACCGATTTGCTGCAGGTCGTCACCGGTCAGACCGACAAGCAATTGCATCTGGACATGAAGCCGGTGCTGGCGCAAATCGAGTCGCCGGTGACCTATACCAAACCGGCATCGCCGTTCGCCGCACCGGATCTGAACAGCCAAATCGTCAACGAACTGCGGCCGCTGCTGGAAGGCAGCGAACCGATCCGGCGGCATTACCGCATCCGCAATCGCGATCGTAGCGTCAGTGCCGCGCTCGCCGGTGAACTCGCCAGCCGCTATGGCGATGCCGGTTCACCGCTACCGATTCAATTGCAGTTCCGCGGCAATGCCGGCCAAAGCTTCGGCGTCTGGAATGCCGCCGGTGTCGAGCTGCATTTGATTGGTGACGCCAATGACTACGTTGGAAAAGGCATGGCCGGTGGCCGCGTGATCATCCAGCCGCCGGACAACAGCCGCTTTATCGCTGAGCAGACGCCGATCATGGGCAACACCTGCCTGTACGGCGCGACCGGCGGCGAACTGTTTGCCCGTGGCCGTGCTGGCGAGCGCTTCGCCGTGCGCAACTCAGGTGCCGTTGCCGTCATCGAAGGTTGCGGCGCGCACGGCTGTGAATACATGACCGGTGGCGTCGTTGTGGTACTCGGCCGCGCCGGCAAAAACTTTGCCGCCGGCATGAGCGGGGGCCTCGCGTTTGTGCTGGATCAGGACGGTGATTTCCACCGTCGGGTCAACGCCGAACTGGTCGAAGTGATCCCGCTCGCCGATGTCCACATGCCTGGCTTCTCGCAATACCTGCGCGGCCTGCTGGAAACCCACGCCAAATACACCGGCAGCCGCATCGGCGCTGCGCTGGCGCGCGAATTCGGCAGCGCCATCCGGCAATTCAAAGTGGTCAAGCCGCGGCAATTTGCCTTGCAGGCACTGCTGCCGACGCAGCACAAAGCGGTGAAATTGGAGGTTGTGGCATGACGCCTTCATCTTTGGCCGCTGAATTCCTCCCACCCCCTCCCGGCCTCCCCCTCAGGCAGGGGGAGGTGGTTTTGTTCCCCCTCCTTGTCAAGGAGGGGCTAGAGGTGGTTGAGCTCCGTTCGCAATTTAGTTCGGGAATAAAGCAATGAACGTACTCGAGTTCTTGGAGCGCCCGCGCACTGAGCCGGGCAAGTTGCCGCTGCTGGAGCGGCAGAGTGAGTTCCGTGAGATCTACCGCGCCTTCGTCAATGAAGAAGCGGTGCAGCAATCGAGCCGGTGCTTGTCCTGTGGCAATCCGTATTGCTCCTGGAAATGCCCGGTCCATAACGACATTCCGGGCTGGCTCAATCTGGCGGCGAAGGGCCGCATCTGGGAAGCCGCGGAACTCGCGCATGAAACCAATTCGCTGCCGGAGATTTGCGGCCGGGTTTGCCCGCAGGATCGTTTGTGTGAAGGGGCTTGCACGCTCAATACCGGCTTCGGTGCGGTGACCATCGGCTCGATGGAAAAATGGATTGTCGACAACGCCTTTGCCCAAGGCTGGCGGCCGGATCTGTCGCGGGTGCGCAAAACCGGCAAGCGTGTGGCGATAGTCGGTTCCGGCCCGGCTGGCTTGTCCTGTGCCGATGTGTTGGCACGGCATGGCGTCGAGGCGGTGGTGTTCGACAAGCAAGATGAAATCGGCGGCCTGCTGATGTTCGGCATTCCGGAATTCAAACTGGAAAAACGGGTGGTGCGTCAGCGCCGCGAAATTTTCGAAAGCATGGGCATCCGGTTTGAACTCGGTTGCGAGATCGGCCGCAATGTCGCCATCGAAAAACTGTTGCTGGATTTCGATGCCGTGTTTCTCGGCCTCGGGACCTACAAGGCCGTCAACGGCGGTTTCCCCGGCGAGAACGCCGCCGGTGTGCATCAGGCGCTCGATTATTTGATCGGCAATGTCCGTCATCACCAGAAGTTGCCGGTGCAAGGCAACGGCTATCTGGATCTGATGGGCCAGCGCGTGCTGGTACTCGGCGGCGGCGATACCGCGATGGATTGCGTTCGCACCGCCGTGCGTCAGGGCGCCGCGCAGGTGAGCTGCGTTTACCGCCGCGATGAAGCCAGCATGCCGGGCTCACGCAAGGAAGTGGCCAACGCCAAAGAAGAGGGTGTGCAGTTCCTGTGGAATCGCCAGCCGCAAGCCATTCTGATCGATGCCAACGGCAAAGCCCGTGGCGTTGAAGTGAAAGTGGCGGATACCGGCGCGGTCGAAACCCTGCAAGCCGACGCGGTGATTATCGCCTTCGGCTACCAACCGAACCCGCCGGACTGGCTGCGCCCGCTCGGCGTGCAACTGGACGGCAAAGGCCGGGTGCAAGTGACCAGCCAACTGCCATTCCAGACCTCCAACGCGAAAGTATTTGCCGGTGGCGATATGGTGCGGGGCGCCGATCTGGTAGTGAATGCGGTGGCTGAAGGTCGGGCAGCAGCGAAGAGTATTGTTCAGATGCTGGGTGTGTAAGTTTTGGTAGGAGCTGGCTTGCTCGCGATTCGGCGAGCCATCGCGAGCAAGCTCGCTCCAACAAAGAAGCCGTACTGTCGGTCAGTTACAGGGGGCTGCCGAAGAATTTGCCGCCTTTGGCGGCTTTTTCATCTCTATACTCTGGCCTGCAATTTTCTAACGCGAATGTCTTTCGCTTCAATCAGGATTGATGAGCCAGTCGAAAACAGGATTTCATGACGAAGAAAGTCATCGCCTGCATCCGTTAACTCGTGATAGCCGACGTCTCCAAACCCTTCTCCTGACCGATAAAATGTTGGCTGTTCTGAAGGGTAGTCGACACTGAATCTCTTGATGGCTGAGTATTCAATTACCCACAGATTCGTGTCGTATGCATCAAGAATCTGCAGAGATACCTGCACCGGAAAAGCAAAAGAACATTGCCATCTCGCCTTTGGCTTGTCTAATGGAGCAGGTCTGCTGCCATCTTTAAGTTGCAGCTGCATTAGCTCGCCATCATGAATGTCTGCGTCCTTAAAGAACGCGAAGGCTTCGGCTGAAAGCCGGTGTTTCAGTTTTTCCAGTTGTTCGCCATATGCCTCGTATGCGTGATTCCACATGGCGTCGACATCTTGGTCAGGCTGCTGTGCACCGAGCCACAACTCTTTAGTGAAATATCGCATCGTTCAAACCAACGTAACCAATTCCATCTCAACATCACACTTCACAATTTTCGCGCTGTGATGCCAATCGCCCAGCACCAACCGTTCAGCCGCTTTGCCACGCAAGGTAAAACCGTGCACGGCGGGGCGGTGGGTGTGGCCGTGGATGCAGTGCCAGACATCGTGCCGGGCCATGTGCAGTTCCAGCGTTTGCTGGTTTACGTCGGTGATGTATTCGGCTTTGTTCTGCTGGCTGGCGCGGCTTTTGCGGCGCAGATCAGCTGCAACGGCTTTGCGTTCGGCCAGTGGTTTGCCGAGAAAGGCCTGGCGCCAGGCCGGTGAGCGGACCATGTCGCGGAAGTGCTGGTAATCCTTGTCGTCGGTGCAGAGCTGGTCACCGTGCAATAGCAGGGTGCGCTGGCCGGCCAGCTCGACCACCGTTTCGTCAGCGAGCAGGGTGCCGCCACAGCGCTCTGCAAAGCCTTCGCCCAGCAGGAAATCGCGGTTGCCGTGGATGAAACCGAGCTTGCCACCGCGATCGGCAAACGCGCGGAACGCGGCGCAGACGTTGTCGGTGAACGGATCGTCGTCGTCATCGCCCACCCAGGCTTCGAACAGATCGCCCAGCACATACAGCGCCTGCGCCTTGCTGGCTTTCTCGTGCATGAAACGGAAGAACAGCGCCGCCGAGTCGGTGGCTTCTTCACACAGGTGCAGATCGGAGATCAGGTAAGTCGTCATATTGCTTCCGCCCAAAACAATCGCGCCCACCGAAGTGGGCGCGCCGTACCTTATTCGCTGACGGTGACCTTTTCAATCACCACATCCTGCACCGGGACATCCGAGTGGTAACCCGAGCGGCCGGTGGCGACGGCTTTGATTTTGTTGACTACGTCCATGCCTTCTTTGACTTGGCCGAACACGCAGTAGCCCCAGCCTTGGGTGGTTTCGGATTTGAAGTCGAGGAAGTCGTTGTCTTTGACGTTGATGAAGAACTGGGCCGAGGCCGAGTGCGGCTCGCTGGTGCGGGCCATGGCGATGGTGCCGGTCTTGTTCGAGACGCCGTTGTTGGCTTCGTTCTTGATGGTGGCCTTGGTCGGTTTTTGTTCCATGCCCGGCTCGAAGCCGCCGCCCTGGATCATGAAGCCGTTGATGACGCGGTGGAAAATGGTGTTGTTGTAGTGGCCCGAGCGGCAGTAGTCGAGGAAGTTGGCGACCGTGATCGGGGCCTTGTCGGCAAACAGTTCGAGGGTAATGTCGCCGTGGTTGGTGTGCAGCGTGACC
>CAMLKQ010000216.1 GCA_946480585.1 uncultured Kangiella sp. | reverse complement strand
CCCAGCGCCGGCTGCCACAGCCCCGGCTCCAGCCACTGCGAGATACTGAACTGTGCTGGCTGCTCGCCTTTGTTTAGCAACACCAATGCAATGTCGTTGACGCCCTCATGCTGATAAACCCGATAAAACGCCGCCCGATCGCCCGCCAATTCGATATTAGCCTGCAAGCCACGCTGCAAGGCCGGTGACTCGGCGCGCACCTTTGCAATGCGGCGCAAGGCTTGATGGATCGGATGGTTGCTGGCGGCATTGATGCGGTCCTGGCCAAAATAGTTGCGATTACCCGCATGCTCGGCCTTGCCGCGCATGAAACCGATTTCGGAACCGTAGTAAAGCACCGGAATGCCGCGCGCAGTAAACAGCCAGTTATGCGCATTGATGAATCCGCTATCACTGGCGTTCATTCGCGGCATGTCGTGATTGTCATAGAAGGTCATCAGATCATAGGGATTCTGATACGGTCCCTGTTCCAGCAACAGCGAGTCATTGAACGCGGCAAAATCCCCGGCGGCATTTTCAAACACCTTGCTGTAGGACGCTTTCTGCGGAAAATCGAGCACGCTGATGCTGCCGTGCTGCGGCCAGGTGTGCGGCGCGATCTCGTCGGCTTTCCAGCGAAAATCCTCGCCGAACATGAACATGCCGGGCTTCTTCTCCCGAATGCGATCGGCAAATTGCTTCCAGAACGTGTGCGGCATCCAGCCGATTGTATCGATGCGGAAAGCATCGGCGCCCTGCTCAATCCACTGGCTGTAGGCACCGACCAGGTAATCGAGCACCGCCGGATGGTTTTCGTTGAAATCGGACAGCTCGGCAATGCCGGGCTGCTTGTTGAAGAATTGATGCAAAGGATTGTTGTGATCCAGCTGGGCCGGCGGCAGGTTGCCGTGATCCGCGATCAGCTCACCGTCCTTGCCATAGACCTTGCCAAATTCCGGCTGCGCGATTGGCATCGTGTATGCCGGCGCGCCATGGTTGCCGACAATGTCGAGCACCACTTTCATGTTCTTGTCGTGCACAGCCTTGCTGAAGCCGGCGAAATCGAGCCCCGGACTCGGCAGGTGTTCGTCCAGCTTGTAGAAATTGGTGCCCCAGTAACCGTGATAGCCGGTCTTGCCCTGATCAGTCCAGAAGCTGCCCCAACTGACCGGCTTGCCGCCAGAAAACGCGGCATCCGGCTGATCAACAATTGGCGTGATCCAAATCGCCGAGAATCCCATGTCGCGAATGTAATCGAGATTGTCGACCACGCCTTTGAAATCGCCACCGAGGTAGCCAATGTTGTCACTTTCGCCCGCCGGCGCACCGGGCACCGGTCGATCGAATGTGCGCCAGGCGCCGCCCTGTTCGCGTTGATCATTGCTACTGTCGCCGTTGACAAAGCGGTCGGTGACGACGAAGTAAACCGCTTCGCTGGCGAACGGTTCCAGCGTGCCGTAGAACGACTCGCTGGCGGTTGTCGGTGCAGATATCACCGCAGCAGTGTCGGCTGGCGGCGCGGCGTTATCGCAAGCAACCAGCCCCAAGAGTGACAACGACCACACCAGTGGCGAGTACGACAGCTTCATGAATAGCATCCTGAACGCAGACATCAGATAACAGCTCGCTCGCGCCTCCGGGCCAATCCGGCTGCAGCGCCGGTGACCTTTACGAGCAATCGGCGGTTTGCACTGAACGTGTACTGGCTTTACTTGGCTAGTACCGGTTCACCGTCCGGCACGTTGCCAAAATCACGCACCCGCAAAACACAAAGCCCCGAAACCAACAGACTGACGCCACCGATAATGAGTGCGAACAGCGGCTGCCCGCCGAAAAACGTTTTCAGCAGGAATCCCAGCACACTCGCGGCGAGCAATTGCGGAATCACGATAAAGAAATTGAAGATGCCCATATAAATGCCCATCTTCTCGGCCGGCAGACTGTTCGACAGCAAGGCATAAGGCAGCGACAGGATCGACGCCCACGCAAAACCGACGCCAACCATCGACAGCAACAGCCAATCCGGATCGCGAATCAACGCGAACGACAGCAAGCCGGCAGCGCCAAGCCAGACATTGATAAGGTGGCTGAAACGCAAGCCAAACAGGCGAACAAATAGCGGAATCACCATCGCCGCCAGCGCCGCAAAGCCGTTGTAAGCGGCGAACAGCACGCCGACCCAGTTGGCGCCATCGTTGTACGCAGCAGAGGCCGTATCGCTGCTGCCGAAATGCACCACGGTGACCGCAGACGTGGTGTAAATCCACATCGCGAACAACGCGAACCAGGAAAAAAACTGCACCACCGCGAGCTGGCGCATGGTGTCCGGCATCTGCTGCATGTCCGCCAGAATCGTGCGCACCATCGACGGTTTGTCAGCGCGGCTGATGACCAGCAACAACACACCATAAACCGCGATGCCAGCGGTCAGCAGATAGAGCTGTTTGTCTTCGCCGGTGGCATACACAATCGCGCTGCCAATGAGGCCAGCAAGCAGCCACATCCAGCCCTGCCGCTGCGCCTTGCCACGCTCCAGGACCGAAGCTCGCGCCCGGTGCGCATCACTGAACGAGGCCAGTTGTTCCGGCGGGTATTCCTTGCTGCGCAGCACGGTCCAACCGACGGCCCCAAGCAGCACGACACCGCCGGCATAGAACGCGTATTTGACCGTGTCAGGAATGACGCCCGGCTCGGCGGTATTGGCAACCCCGACTTTCGCCAGTATCCACGGCAGCAGACTGGCCACCACCGCACCAATGCCGATGAAAAAACTCTGCATGGCATAGCCGGTCGGACGCTGTTCAGGCGGCAGTTGATCGCCGACAAACGCGCGGAATGGCTCCATCGACACGTTGATGGAAGCGTCCATGATCCAGAGCAGGCCAGCAGCGATCCACAGCGTGGGCGAATTCGGCATGAACAGCAGCGCCGCAGTCGTGATCAACGCGCCGTAAAGGAAGTATGGGCGCCGACGACCGAGTCGGGTCCAGGTGCGATCGGAAAAGTAACCGACAATCGGCTGCACAATCAGACCGGTCAGCGGCGCGGCGATCCACAGCGCCGGAATATCGGAAATATCCGCACCGAGCGTCTGGAAAATGCGACTGACATTCGCGTTCTGCAACGCAAAGCCAAACTGAATGCCCAGAAAGCCGAAGCACATATTCCAAATCTGCCAGAACGACAGTCTCGGCTTCGCGGTCATTACATCCCTCCCGAAAGGCTGCCTCGTGGGCAGCGACATCTTCTGTTGTCATTTTGCCGGCCGTCGGCGCGTCGATGGTTCGGCGCAGTCGGCTTGTCCGTGACGCCGATGGTAGGCCGCCTCACTGTGGTGCGAACAGCTTTATGCATTCGTATTCAAATACGGGTCCGTGCACCATTTCCGTTAGCGGCGGTATTGTGCCGCAGGGACCATAACAAGAACGCCGCGCCATGAGCACTATCGAAATTCTGTTGATTGCGATGACGGTCATTCTCAGTGTGCCGTACCTGATTTGGCGGCTCGGCCGCACAGACTTCTACGCGCCGCTGGTGGTCGTGCAGATTATCACCGGCATCCTGCTCGGCCCTGGCGTACTGGGTGCGGCATTTCCTGACTATTACCAGTTTGTCTTCAATCCGCAGGTGGTCGGCGCGTTGAACGGCATCGCCGCCTGGGCGGTCATGATGTTTGTCTGGATTGCAGGGATCGAGCTTGATCTCGGCCAAGCCTGGAAAAACCGCCGCGAAAGCGGCATCACCGCCGGTCTCGCGCTCGGCGTGCCGCTGTTGTGTGGCGCGCTTGCGGCTGTGGTACTGCTCGGTCAGAGCGACAGCTGGATTGGCGTCAACGGCCAAAACTGGCAATTCATCGCTGGCATCGGCATGGCCTGCGCAGTCACTGCCCTGCCCATCCTGATCCTGTTGATGGAAAAGCTCACCATCCTGCGACAACCACTGGGTCAGCGCGTGCTCCGTTACGCCAGTGTCGATGACATCGCCATCTGGGCGGTGCTCGCCGTGATCCTGATGGATTGGGATCGGCTCGGTCGTCAGGGGATGTTCCTGATCGGCTTCTCTGCTGCCACCTATGTGGTGCGCAAAGGCTTCCCGAAACTGCCGGAGAGCGATCGCTGGTATGTCGCGCTGATCTGGCTGGCCGCTTGTGGTTTTGCCGCCGACTGGGCCGGACTGCATTACATGGTCGGCGCGTTCTTGTCTGGCGCGGTGCTCGATCACCGCTGGTTCAATCAAGAGCGCATGGATCTGCTGCGTCATCACTTGCTGCTGGTGGTGATGCCGGTGTTTTTCTTGAGCACGGGCTTGCGCACCAACTGGACCATGGGCGGCTGGCTGGTATTCGGTGGCGCCGCGCTGCTGCTCGCCGCCAGCGTTGGCGGCAAACTCGCCGGCGTGCATATCGCTGGCCGCGTACTGGGCTGGCAAAAAGGCGAAGCCACCATCATCGGTTGGTTGCTGCAAACCAAAGCCCTGATCATGATCATCTTCGCCAACATCCTGCTCGATCGTCAGATCATCAGCAGCGAAACCTTCACCGCGCTGCTGCTGATGGCCGTGGCCA
>CAMLKQ010000215.1 GCA_946480585.1 uncultured Kangiella sp. | reverse complement strand
ACCGACACCGTGCTGACCATCGCCGCCCATGGCCAGACCGTAACCGGCGCCGCGCCGGTGGTCTGGCTGCAACTGCCGCGTCAGCTTGAACCGGCCACGGCCGGCCACGGCGGCATATATCGGGAAGCCGACGCCGCCGCCTTGCTGAGCCTGTGGCAGCAGCTGTTGCCCGAACATGGCCCGGCCGGTTTGCTGGTTGGCGCCAGCAGCCGAACGCTGTGGCCTGGTTGGCGCCAACTGGCGCGCCAACGGGGGCTGAACCTCAAGCCCGGCTTTGTCCGCGCCGGCGAACAGGCGCATCGGGTTTATGGCCTGCTCCGCCCCAGCATTGCCGTGCTGCTGTACAGCAGCGACATGGCCACCCATGATTCGATTGCCGTCAGCGTCATCCTGCGGGAAAGTCTCAGCAGCGGTTTGCCGGTGCTGGGCACCGATCGCTCCTTGTTGCCGGCCGGCGCGCTGGCGGTGCTGCACCAGCCGGCTGCGGCCACCGGCCGACAAGCTGCCGATCTGGCGCTGGCGCTGCTGCGCGGCGAGCAACCGGGTTGGCAGGAGCCGCGCGAACTGGCGACCGAACTAAACTACCAAGTCGCGCGGACCTTGCAGCTGCCGCTGAGCCAGCTGCCGGCGGCCAAGGCCGATGCCAGCAACACGCCAACCGCGCCAAATGAACAAAAACCGGACCAAAACCGGCCGCCTGACACGGAAGCAAAACCATGATGGATTGGGGCATACGCAGTCGGATTCTGCTGCTGGCATTGATACCGGTATTCGGTATTGCGATCTTGCTGCTGAGTTTCTTTGTCAGCGAGCACAGTGCCGACAGCGACAACTCGCTGCGTCAACGCGGCCAGACCATCGCCCGCCATCTGGCCTACGCCAGCGAATACGGCATCGCTGCCGCCAACGAAGAACAACTGAATTACCTCATCACCTCGGCCCGCGACAGCGATGACGATGTTGTTGCCATCGCCGTGTTTGATCGCCAGCACCGGCTGCTGGCTCGCACCGGCGCGGATCGGTTTGACGACGGGCTACGCGCCAACGGCGAGCCACCGCTCGGCATCGAATGGCTCGACAATGACACCGGCTTTATCGTGCGCACGCCCGTGCTCGGCCAGATCCTGAGCCTGCGCGAAGTCCGCGGTGATGGCAAAACCGACCGGCCGGTACTCGGTTACGTTTCGGTGCAGATGTCGAAAGAAAGCGAAGCGCTGCGGATGTACGAAACGCTCGCCATCGCGCTGGTCGTCGTGCTGATCGCCGCCGGCTTTGGTGCCGCCCTTGCCATGCGGATGGCGCGCAACGTCATCGTGCCGATTGTCCAGATGGCGCAAGCCGTGCACCGGATCAAGGAAGGCAAACTCGACACCCAGATCGAAACCCGTGCCACCGGCGAATTGAAGGTGCTGGAAAACGGCCTCAACAACATGGCGCACTCGCTGTACGAAGCGCACGAAGAACTGCAACAAGGCATTGATCAGGCCACGGCCGATTTGCGCCAGACCCTGGAAACCATCGAAGTCCAGAACGTTGAACTCGACATCGCCCGCAAACAAGCGATTGAAGCGGCCCGGGTCAAATCGGAATTTCTGGCCAACATGAGCCATGAAATCCGCACGCCGATGAACGGCGTCATCGGCTTCACCAACCTGCTGCTGAAAACCGAATTGACTGGCAAACAGCGCGAGTACCTGAACACCATTCGCAAATCAGCCCAGGGCCTGCTCGCCATTGTCGATGACATTCTCGACTTCTCGAAAGTCGAAGCCGGCAAACTGGTGCTGGAAAACGCGCCGCTCGATCTGCGCGAAATCGCCGACGAAGTGCTGGCGATGATGGCACCGGCCGCCAGCGACAAAAAGCTGGAACTGGTCGCGCTGGTGTACTCGGACGTGCCGTGCAACCTGCTCGGCGACGGCCTGCGCCTCAAGCAGGTACTGACCAATCTGGTCAATAACGCGGTCAAGTTCACCGCACAAGGCAGCGTCGAGATCCGCATCATGCTGGAGCAGGATGACGAGCACGAAGCCGTCATCGGCCTGCAGGTCCGCGACACCGGCATCGGCCTGTCTCCGGAACAGCAAAAGCAGTTGTTCCAGGCGTTCACCCAAGCGGATACCACCACCACGCGCCGGTTTGGCGGCACCGGTCTGGGTTTGGTGATCTGCAAGAAACTGATCGAAAAAATGGGCGGCGAAATCGGCCTGACCAGCGAGCAAGGCAATGGCTCGACGTTCTGGTTCACCATCCGCTGCGAAAAATCCGACGACGCCTGGACGGCGTTGCGCCACAACGACGAGCTGGCCGGCCGCCGCTTGCTGGTGTACGAACCGCACCCGACCGCCCGGCTCGCCATCGGCCACCTGCTGTCGTCGTGGAAGATGCTGTACACCGAATTCGAACAACTGCCGGATGTCGCCGATTACTTGCAACACAGCGACCGCAACACGCCGGTCGATGTGCTGTTGCTCGGCGGTCATTTGCACAGCCAGACCGATCACGACGTGATCCAGCATCTGGTCCAGCAGTGTCGGCACCGCAACACCCGCGTGGTGATTGCCAGCCGCAGCGTCGACAGCGGCGAACACGCCGCGCTACTCGATAGCGGTGCCGATAGCGTGATTGGCAAGCCGGTCGGTCAGCGCCGCCTGTTCACGACCTTGCAGGCGCTGTTCCAGCAGCAGAACAAGAGCAGCGCCGAAGACGCCAGCCCGCTGATGCTGAATGACGAGACGCCGCTCAACTGCCGCATTCTGGCGGTGGATGACAACGACGCCAACCTGGAACTGGTCAGCACGCTGCTGGCCGACATGGGCGCCGAAGTGGAAACCGCACGCAGCGGCCGCGAAGCGGTCGACATTGCCCGCGAGCACGACTTCGATCTGATCTTCATGGATATCCAGATGCCGGAAATGGACGGCATTGAAGCGACCCGGACCTTGCGCGCCCATCCGCGTCATCGCAACACGCCGGTGATTGCGCTGACCGCGCACGCGATGCAAGGCGAACGGGAAACCCTGCTCAACGCCGGCATGGACGATTACCTGACCAAACCGGTCAGCGAGCAGGAACTGTACGACACGGTTCAGCGCTGGTTGCACTCGGCAGAACGTGGCCATAGCCGGCTGCGCCGTCGCCGCGCCGACAGCACCATCGAACGCGCCACCGCCAAAGCGGGCAAGAGCAGTGACAACGCCGATCCGGTGCTCGCCGAAGTCGCCGCCATCGACTGGCCGCTGTCGATGAAAATGGCCAACAACAAACTCGATCTGGCGCAAACCATGCTGAGCATGCTGGTACAAAGCATTCCGGAAGCGCGCAGCCAGATCCGCAGTGCCCACGATGACGGCGAACTGAAATTGTTGCTGGAGCGCGTGCACAAGTTTCACGGCGCCACCTGCTATGTCGGCGTGCCGCGCTTGAAGCAACTGGCCCATGATCTCGAAACGGCGTTGAAGCAAGGCGACGGCGCCGCTGCCGAACAACTGCTGCCGCAGCTGGAAGGCGAAATGGGTCGGGTGATGACAGAAGCGCCACAGCATTTGCCGGCGCCGATTACCGGCTGAACCTCAGATCAACGAGCTGCCAACAAAAAAGGTCACCGGCACGGTGACCTTTTTTGTTGCGCCAGTTGCGCACAGCACACCGCGACAAGACTCAGATCCAGCCTTTGCGTTTGAAAAACCAGTACGGCAACGCACCCGACAGCAGAATCAGCAGCAGCGACAAGGGATAGGCCCATGGCCAGGCCAGTTCCGGCATGTGCTCAAAGTTCATGCCGTAAATACTGGCGATCAGGGTTGGCGGCAGGAACACTGTGCCGGCGACCGCCAGCGTCTTGATGATGGTGTTCTGCTCGATGCTGACCAGGCCAAGGGTGGCATCGAGCATGAAAGAAATCTTGTTGCTCAGAAACGCCGCATGATCGGCCAGCGACAACAGGTCGGCACGTAGCCCGGACAGGTGCTCGCGCAGTTCCGGGTGGTTGGGCAAGCGCTCGGTCTCGACCAGAAAATTGTGCAGGCGGGTCAAGCTGGTCAGGCTTTCGCGTATGCGTGCGACCAGATCACCGTTACGACCAAACGCGGTCAGCAACTCGCGAAAAACCACTTCGCTGCGCCGTTTGGCTTTGTGTTCGACCACCCCGAATACCTGACGTGACAGGGTGTCCAGATCCGTGCTCGTACGCTCCAGCAAATCCGCCATGCGATCGACAATGGCATCAAGCAGCGAGGTCATGAGATGCGCTGGCTGCATCAGCAACTGCGGCTTGACGGCACACTGGTTCGCCATGTTGCGGAACGGACTGGGGTCGGCATAGCGAACCGTGATCAAGCGATTCGGCATCAGGATGAACGTGGCCGGCGTCGATTCCGGCGTGCTGGTGTCGGCATTGATCAGCACCGTCGTCGTCATGAACAGAACGCCGTTTTCTTCGTACAGACGGCTCGACGTTTCAATTTCCTGCATCTCTTCCCGGGTCGGGATCTCACCGCCCAACGCCAGCTCGACCACCCGCTCTTCTTCGCGTGACGGGTTCAG
>CAMLKQ010000214.1 GCA_946480585.1 uncultured Kangiella sp. | reverse complement strand
TACCGGCTCGCGAAACCATTAATGCAGGGACTGTGCCAGAACAAAAATCTATTGATAATCAGAGGGATAGAAGGAGCAAAAAGAAATGACGTCAAGCTTCCGTCATTTCTTCGCCGCGCCCCATGCCGTACTTGCGCATCTTCTCGACCAGCGTGGTCCGGCGCATTTGCAGCCGTTCAGCGGCCCGCGCCACCACCCCACCCGCTTCACTGAGCGCTTGGTTGATGAACGCGATTTCCAGTTCGGCCATGTAGTCCTTCAGATTGATGCCATCACGCGGCAACACCGCAACCGTGCTGGTCAGCATGGCACCACTGCGATCTTCGCCGGCGAGCGCCGGTGCGGACGTCACCGTCAAGCCTTCGGCATGGCGATACTTGGTCGGCAAATCGCCGACATCGACCACGCCATACGGATACAGGATGGCGAGCCGCTCGATCAGATTCGCCAGTTCGCGAACGTTGCCCGGCCAGTCATACCGGCTCAGGCTGACCAGCGCATTCGGCGACAACCGCACTGCCGGCGCCCCGCTCGCCTCAAGCCGCGCAATCAGTTCGTTGACCAGTAAGGGAATGTCTTCACGGCGGTCACGCAGCGGCGGCATTTCGATCGGGAATACGTTCAACCGATAAAACAAGTCTTCGCGGAATTTGCCTTCAGCGACTTGGCGTTCGAGGTTGCGGTGGGTGGCAGCGATGATGCGGACATCCGCTTGAATGGTCCGGTTGGAGCCCACCCGCTCAAAGGTCTTTTCTTGCAGCACGCGCAGCAGTTTCACTTGCAGCGCCATCGGCATGTCGCCGATCTCATCGAGGAACAAGGTGCCGCCCTGGGCCAGTTCAAACCGACCCTGACGGGCGGTGATGGCGCCGGTAAAAGCGCCTTTTTCATGGCCAAACAGTTCGCTTTCCAGCAGCTCCGCCGGAATGGCACCGCAATTGACGGGCACAAATGGCTTAGTCCGGCGCGCCGACATGTAGTGCAGATTACGCGCCACCACTTCCTTGCCGGTGCCGGTTTCGCCGAGCACCAACACGCTGGCATCGGTCTGCGCAACGTGCTCGATGAGCCGCCGCACTTCCTGGGTAGCCTTGCTATTGCCAACCAGACTGCGGAACAGCTCGACCGGCCGATCACCCACCCGCACCGCATGTTGATTGTTGCGACAGACCTGACATTGATGCAGCAGATCCAGCAGCTGCGCATAACGCAGCGGTACCTCCAAGGTGCCGACCACGTGCGGTTGCAATACCGGCTCAAGCTGCGCCAGGGAAATGCCACCGTTGACCAGCAACACCGGCGCCTGTCGATCATGTTGATGCAGCGCCTGCATGATGGCCTTGCTGTCGCCGGTCACACTGCCCAGCACGACGCCGAGGTAGCGACGGTTTTCCGGCAGAAAATCACGGTAGTTCTGGCTGTCGGCCAGCGAGCACTCCTCGCCCAGAAATTCCAAAATAATGCCAAGGCGCGCCCGGCGCTCGCTGTCATCGTCCAACACCAACAGCTGCATTTCCCGCCACACGGTGACAACTCTCCAAAATCATTGTTACTTCAAGAAGTTGGCTTAAGGGATAGAAGACAGATCTGATATTGTCAAATTCTTGGCAGAATTTTTTCTCGGCGAATGCTACTAGCGACATGGACGCGTCTGCGCTGAAACGTTGGTACCGATCAGGAACGACATCGCAAGCTGCGGGCGTGCTGTCTGAGCCGCCAAGGCCCGGCCCGAACCAGAACCCGTGCAAAACAACAGAATGAGAACGGCGGGGTCGGAAAGCGGCGTCATGCGAGCGCAACAGCAGCTCAAAAGCCAGCCAAAAAGAAAGGGGCTTAAGTTTCCCTAAGCCCCTTACCGTACGACTGAAGCCGCAGTCCCTGAAGTGTTCTCAGCACCGCAAGGCACGTCTTCGTGAAGCCTCGTCACCATCGGTTGTTCTCAGCAACCGGCAGCTAGGGCCTCGTTTTCTCCGGAGATGTCACCGATTCGCAAATGGAGACCTATCATGGGAACTGACATTCGTGTCTCGGGACGCCCATTGTTCAGCAAAGCCTGTGCCAACTTGGCACGTACCCCAGCAACCATCCGGTCACGACAACGAAAAATACGATTTTCCCCGGGGTTTCCGCTGATTTTCTCAACCGCCTGCAACCATTACTCTCATTCAGCAAACGTCAGGCCAACCTCAATTACCTTGCCATCAGCCGTCGCAGCCCGTTTCCAGAACCGCGCGTTGCCGGCAAAACCTTGCCGCGGCGGCAAAGCTGCGCCGCCGGTGGCCGGCAGCCCTGTGCCTGCTGACAAGTTGCTGTCACAGCTCGTTGCTCGCTCAATCACAGCTGCCCTACTTGCCGGCAATATCGGATGCGTCAGTCGCTTTTAATCCTGCCGCCAGGAAACCGGCCGCCAGCCCGCCAACCGCACCGGTACACACTGACGGGAGCAGACGCCAGCGCGCCCTTCGTGCACACCGCCGCCGCCCGATAACCGGTGCGTCAAACGGCGTTCCAGAAATTTTTCAAAAAAAGCGCTCAAGCTTTTCCGCGCACCGTCGATAACCCGGACGAGCGAGTTGTGTCTCAGCATGAATCGCTCCACGTGGCAGGAATGTTCTCAGTGTTCCCCACGGCAGGCAGGGGTGTTCTCAGCTCCACCAGCCGACCAACACGAAAGGATGTTCCTGCTTTTTTGCGTCTGCGATTTGTCACGCCGACAATGGCACGCAATCCCGGCTCGAACTCCTTTCCGACAACGGCAACTTTGTAAGCGTCTTGAAGCCAGCAGGCCTGACGCGTCGAAGAGTGAGGAGTAAGACATGGGAAGCGTAATCGCCACCAACATTGCGTCCATCAACGCCCAGCGCAACTTGTATGGGACGTCGAACGGGCTCAACGTCACATTTCAGCGACTGTCATCCGGTTTTCGTATCAACACCGCCAAAGATGATGCCGCTGGTCTGCAGATTTCCAACAAACTGGGTTCGCAAATCGGCGGTCTGACCGTCGCCGCCCGCAACGCCAATGACGGCATTTCGCTGTCGCAAGTGGCGGAAGGCGCTGTCGGCGAAGCCACCAATCTGTTGCAACGGATGCGCGATTTGGCCGTGCAATCGGCCAACGGCTCGAACGGTCCGTCGGAACGTTCGGCACTGCAACAGGAAGTTGCGCAACTGAAATCGGAACTGAACCGGATTGCCGAGACCACCCGTTTTGGCAGCGCCGTGCTGCTCAACGGCACCTTCGGTTCGCGATCATTCCAGGTTGGTGCCAACGCCTTCGAAACGATTAGCGTCACCATGGGCAACGTCCGGGCCGATGCGACCGGCTCTTATCGCGTCGACACCGCTGCCGGCGTGAACCTGCTCGATGCCAGCGCGACAATTGGCACCGACAACACCGTCACCAACGCTGTGGCCGGTGACACCATCACCTTGTCCGGTTTTCTCGGCACCGCGGATATCACCTATGCCGCTGCAGCGAGCGCACGCGACATCGCCAACGCCGTCAATTTCGTTTCCAGCGATACCGGAGTCAACGCCAGTGCGCGTACCGTAGCGCAGCTGTCAACATTGGCAACCGCCGGCACACTGTCATTCCAGCTGTTCGGCAGCAACACCGACACCGCCAATCCGATCGTGATTTCGGCGTCGATTACTGACGTTGATGATCTGACGCCGATTGCCGATGCGGTCAACCGCTTCAACGCGGAAACCGGCGTCTCTGCCGAGATCGTGGTCGACCCGGCAACTGGCGACAAAAACGTGCACCTGATCAGCGAAACCGGCACCGATATCAAGCTGGTCGACTTCAACAACAGCGCTGGCGCAGGTGGCACCATTGCCTTCACGCCACGCGACTTCAATGGCGAAGCGCTGGCAGGTTCGACCGCGGCAACGCTGATCCCGGCAGGCAACGATTCCGCTGTCGTCGCTGGCATGGTGCGTTTTGACTCCAGTCGCTCGTATACCGTGACCGCTGCCGCGGCCGATATTTTCGCCGCGGTCGGCACCCAAAGTGCGGGCCTGGAAGATGTCGCCAATCTCAACATCGCCACCGGCATCGGCGCGCAGGAAGCGATCATCGTCATCGACAAGGCGATCGAAGCCATTGACTCGGTGCGTGGCGATCTCGGTGCCGTGCAAAACCGTTTCATCAGCACGATCTCGAACTTGAACAGCGTCAACGAGAACGTCGCTGCCTCGCGTTCGCGCATCCGGGACACCGACTTCGCCCAGGAAACGGCGAACCTGTCGAAGTTCCAGGTGTTGCAACAGGCTGGTCTGTCGGTGCTGGCGCAAGCCAACGCCCAGGGCCAGAACGTCCTTCAACTGCTGCAAGGATAATGACTATGACCGCCAAAACGGTCGCCGCAATTCCTGGCTCTTGCCGGCGACCCCACCGCCTGCCCTTCGCAGAGGGCGGCACCAGGACCCTGCAGTCAGCTGTAACCGATGTGATGCAACAGGAAGTGATGTACGAAGTAACCCAAGCCCTTACCGACGACGACTCCGCAGGACAGGGCTGAGGGTTTTCTCAGGACCGCTCAGCCACCTG
>CAMLKQ010000213.1 GCA_946480585.1 uncultured Kangiella sp. | reverse complement strand
CCCAGGCGACCGTGGCAAAACCGAACTGCTGACCGGCCATTGCCAGGGCGTGCAGATGATTGGAATGTGGTCCGCCCATGCTGACCAGGGTTCTGGCGCCTTGCGTCGCTGCGGCCAAAAGATTGTGTTCGAGCTTGCGGGCCTTGTTGCCGGAGAGGAGCGGCGCCCGCAAATCGTCACGGAGCACGCGCACGTCGAGACCGGCGCGGTCAAAAACAGGAAGGGAAAGGGATTGCAGCGGCGCCGGGGCCAGCGCCGCAAAATACTCGGCGGGACTCAGAGATTCACAGCCCGATCGATGGCGGTTTCCGACAACAGCAACCACGAGGTATCGGCCCGGCGACGGTCCGGCACGACCCGGCGGTCGAGACCGAAGTGGCCGAGCAGCTTCTCGAACTCGTCATTGCGGACGCTGCGGCGGCGCTCCTCGCGCCGTTCCGGACCGACATAGACGGCGTCGGCCTGGCCTTGCTGCACTACCCGGATAAAGCTGCTGGTCATGTCTGGCCACCTTGGGCAAATGCGAAGCCGTTCACAGATTTATGAACGGTGACATTATGCGTCATTTTCTGCCCTTGGCAAGCCACAGGGAGTGACCGGCAGCGTCAGGCCGACAAATGGGCCGCCATCCAGCCGGCCGGATCAGCCGCCATACAGCGCAATATGCAGCCGTAACTTGAACGCAAATACCGCCAGCGGGATCCAAAACGCCAGATCAAAGGCAGCGCCCTGCATGGCGGCGCGAAAGCCACCGACCAGCGCCACTACGCACAGCGCGTTGACCAACCAGCGCACCGAGCGCCGCTGAACCCACCAGGGCTTGCCTTTCCAGATGGTCGGATCGGTCTGAACTATGCGATGCCGGGCGATGTCATCCAGCAGGCCGGCGTCTTTCCAGTGCTGCTTGCGCGCCTCGACCAAGGCTTCCATTTCGGCCTTGCGGCGTGCTTCGTTCTGGCGGCGGTAATGATCGCTGGCTTCTGGCATGACCCTCTCCTTGCCTGCCGATCAGTGTGGCACCATCGGCGCTTCCTTGTTACGTCTCCCTGCTCTGGAATGGTCACGGCATGACGCCAAGCCTCGCCCTGCCCCGCACCGTGCTCGCACTCGGCGTGGTCAGCCTGTTGATGGATCTGTCCAGCGAAACCATTCATGCGCTGTTGCCGCTGTTCATGGCCAACACGCTCGGCCTGTCGATGGTCGCCATCGGTCTGCTCGACGGCGGCGCCGAGGCACTGACCCTCGCCATCAAACCCTGGGCCGGCAAGCTTTCGGACCGCTGGCAAAAACGCAAACCGCTGGCACTGGCCGGCTACGGCCTGTCGGCACTGGCCAAGCCGCTGTTCGCGATCGCTGGCGGGGTGTCGCTTATCGCCGGCGCGCGCTTTCTTGATCGGCTGGGCAAGGGCATTCGTGGCGCGCCGCGCGATGCCCTGATTGCCGATGTCACGCCCGCCGAACAACGCGGCGCTGCTTACGGCCTGCGTCAGGCGCTCGATACCGTTGGCGCGCTGCTGGCGCCGCTGCTCGCCGCCGGGTTGCTGTGGTGGCTTGCGGGCGATTACCGGGCGGTGTTTTGGTTGGCGTCGCTGCCGGCGTTTGCCGCCGTATTGTTGCTCTGGTTTGCCGTGCGCGAACCGGCCCAGCACATCCACAAAAGCACGACCGGCACGAGCGCCGGAGACCGCCATTTCGGTCGGCCGTTCTGGTGGGTGATCGGCCTCGCGGTACTGCTGACGCTGGCGCGACCGGGCGAGGCGTTTCTGATCCTGCGCGGCCAGTCGGTCGGGTTGAACGATTACCAAAGCGCGCTGCTGCTCGCGGCCATGAACCTGAGCTATGCCAGTTCGGTGTGGCCAGTCGGTCGTCATTTTGATCGCATTGGTGCGCCGCGCCTGCTGACCGGGAGTCTGCTCTGGCTGCTGCTGTCGCAAACCTGCCTCGCACTCGCCGATGGCGCCCTGCTCGCCTACACCGGCGCGCTGCTGTGGGGCTTGCATCTCGGGTTTTCGCAAGGCGTGCTGGCGGCGCTGATAGCCCAGCACGCTCCGCGCGAACGCCGGGGTGCCGCATTCGGCTGGTACGCGCTCGCGGTCGGATTGGCTCTGCTGGTCAACGGCAGCGTATTCGGCGCACTCTGGCAGCACCGGTCGGCGGCCATCGCATTTACCGCTACTGGCACTTTGGCGCTGCTGTGCCTGTTGTTCGCGTTGTGGTGGCAACAACAGCGGTGGCAACAGCGGCAGCGGTAACAACAGAAGCGCGCACCATGAATGTACAAAATGACATTGTCTTGCCCGGCCAAGCCTTGCTACAACCGCCGGCATTCCCCAACGAGATCTCACCATGATGAACGTCGTTTCCCTTTCCGCTGCATCGGTCCGGTTCGCGGTACTGCTGGCGCTGGGCAGTGCCGGCACCCTGCTCAGTGCAACCGCCGTTGACGCGCACAGCGGCGGCCACCCGGTCCGCTTTGTCGCCAGTGACGGCGTCGATCGTGGCGATTGCGCCAGCCCAAAGCAGCCGTGCAAAACCATCGCCTTCGCCGCGCAACAGTCAGGCAAGGGCGATTCGATCCGGGTTGCAGCCGGTGACTATCTGGTTGGCGACAATGATGTTTTCTATCTGCTCAGCGACATGGTGCCGGTGCGCGGCGGTTTTCTGCGCAAGGACGGTTTCAAAAACCAGAATGCCGAGCAAAATCTCACCACCGTGATCGGGCTGCCGGCGCAATACCGGGAGCGCTTGGCGGAGCATGGCTTCCGGCTGTTGCAGGACAGCAAGGGCCAAGCGGTGGAGCTGTCAAAACATACCCAGAAGCAGCTCGCGCTGTACCAGAGCAACACCCAGAAAACCGAAGGCCCGGCCACCTGCGTCAATGGCATGGCAGCCGGCTACGAATGCCAGAACGTCGATCTGTTGTTTCACATTCCGCTCGGTGAATTTTCCAGCCGGCCGGGCTCGGCCAACGACATCTGGGGCTTTCAGGATCTGAACAACCAACGCGAATACGTGTTGATTGGTTTGCAAAACGGCACTGCGGTTGTGGATGTCACCGATCCGATCAATGCTGTCGAGATCGGCACCATTGCTGGCAACAGCTCAACCTGGCGTGACATCAAGGTCTATCAGTATTTCGATGCGGACGCGAACCGCTACAAAGCCTACGGTTACGTCACCACCGAAGCCAACCAAGGCTTGCAGGTGCTGGATCTGACCGAGCTGCCGACCCGGGTCACGCTCGCCAACACCATCAATGACTTCAGCACGGCGCATAACGTCTATCTCGCCAACACCGACTACAGCACCGGCGTCGCGTTGCCAGCGGTATCGCCCTATCTCATCGTCTCCGGTGCCAACAAGAATAGTGGCGCTTGGCGCTTGCTCGGCCTGTCCAACCCGACCACGCCGAACCTGTTGCTGGCGGCGCCAGCCGGCACCGGCTACATTCACGACGCCAGCAGCGTGGTGATTGAAGACGCGCGCACCGCCGAATGCGCCAACAACCACAATCCCTGCGAAGTGCTGATCGACTTCAACGAAAACACGGTCGATCTCTGGGATGTCACCGACAAGGCTGCGCCATTCAAGTTGTCCAGCACACCGTATCCGAATGCGCGCTACACCCACTCCGGTTGGTGGACACCGGACAAGCGCCATGTGCTCATTCATGATGAGCTGGATGAGCAGCAAGCCGGCCTGAACACGACGGTGCGTTCGATGAACATCGACAGCCTGCGCAATCCGGTGTTGGTCGGCACTTACACCGGCCCGACTCGCGCCATTGATCACAACGGTTTCACCCGCGACAACCGCCATTACATTTCCAATTACCGGCGTGGTCTGGTCATTCTCGACACCAGCAATCCGGCACAACCAGGCGAAGTCGGTTTCTTTGATACCTTCGCGTCGCCGACGGACAACAGCGCGCAATTCAACGGCGCCTGGGGCACTTACCCGTTCCTGCCGAGCGGCACCATTGCCGTCAGCGATATCGAGTACGGATTGTTCCTGCTGAAAGACAACACCGGCTCGGTCAACAGCAGCGCTGGCGCGCTCGCCTTCAGCGGCGCCTCGGCCAGCGTCAATGAAGGCGCCGGCACGGTGACCCTGACCGTACGCCGGGTCGGCGGCAGCAGTGGCGATGTCAGCGTCGATTACCTGACCCGCACCGGCAGCGCTGGCAACGCGGATTACAGTGATACCTCCGGCACGCTGAATTGGGCCAACAACAACAGCAGCGAACAAACCATCACCATCAACATCACTGACGACAGCAACGCCGAAAGCAGCGAAACCTTCACCGTCGAACTGCGTGATGCCGGCGGTGGCGCCACGCTCGGCACGCCCACCCGGGTCACCGTGACGGTAGCCGACAATGACAGCAGTGGCGGTGACAGCGGCAGCAGCGGAGGCGGTGGTGGCAGCACCGGCTGGCTGCTGACCGCCGTGCTCGCGGCGCTCGGCGGACATCGCCTGCGTCGGCGCCAATAATCGCCGCGACCGTCCCGAATTGGGCGACCGACCGGCGCGCTGTTACACTGCGCGCCGGTCTTTTCGTGTAGC
>CAMLKQ010000212.1 GCA_946480585.1 uncultured Kangiella sp. | reverse complement strand
ACCCGTTCTACCTCACCCACAAAGCGCAAAAACTCGGCTACCACCCGCAAGTCATTCTTGCCGGTCGGCACATCAACGATGACATGGGCCGTTTCGTCGCCCAAGAAACCGTCAAGGAAATGCTCAAAGCCGGCCGACCGCTGCAAGGCGCTCGCGTCGCCGTCCTCGGCCTCACCTTCAAAGAAGACTGCCCGGACCTGCGCAACAGCAAAGTCATCCACATCATCAACGAACTGCGCAGCTACGGTATTGAGCCGCTCGTGCATGACGCCATTGCCGACAAGGACGAGGCCAAACACGAATACGGCGTCGACCTCGTTGACATGAAAGACCTCACCCAGCTGGACCACATCGTGCTGGCGGTATCGCACAAAGAATACAAAGCGCTGTCGGCCGAACAATACAAAGCCATGCTCGTTCCTGGCGGCCGCATCAGTGATGTCAAATGCGCGCTTGACCGCGAGGCGATGGCGAACGTCGGCATCGCGCTCTGGAGACTGTAAGCGTGGGCAAACGCATTCTGGTGACCGGCGCTGCCGGTTTCATTGGCTCGCATACCAGTCAGCGCCTGTTGGCGCGCGGCGACAGCGTGGTCGGTCTCGACAACCTGAACGACTACTACAGCGTGCAGTTGAAAGAAGATCGACTGGCCCGCCTGCGTGAGCACAAACACTTCGAGTTTGTGAAATGCGATCTGGCCAATCGGGCCGGCATGGACGCACTGTTTCAGCGCGAACGCTTCGATGCCGTCATCCATCTGGCCGCGCAAGCCGGCGTGCGCTACTCGATCACCAATCCGCACGTCTACATCGACAGCAACGTCACCGGTTTCCTGCACATCCTCGAAGGCTGCCGGCACAGTAACGTCGGCCATCTCGTGTTCGCCTCGACCAGCTCGGTCTACGGTGCCAACGAACTGCAACCGTTCAGCGAACACCACAGCGTCGATCACCCGATGACGCTGTACGCGGCCACCAAAAAAGCCAACGAACTGATGGCGCACAGCTACGCCCATCTGTACGGCATGGCCGTCACCGGCCTGCGCTTCTTCACCGTCTACGGACCGTGGGGCCGGCCGGACATGGCGCTGTTCCTGTTCACCAAAGGCATCCTCGACGGCCAGCCGATCAACGTGTTCAACCACGGCAATATGATCCGCGACTTCACCTACGTTGACGACATCGTCAGCGGCGTCATTGGTGCGATGGACCGGCCGGCCCAGCCGAACCCGGAATGGAACGGCCTCAAACCTGACCCTGCTACCAGCTACGCCAACTATCGAGTCTTCAACATCGGCAACAACCAGCCGGTGCAACTGATGGAATTCATCGACGCCATTGAAGAAGCGGTTGGCAAGAAAGCCATCAAGAACTTCCTGCCGATGCAAGACGGTGACGTGCCCTCGACCTGCGCCGATGTCAGCGAGCTGGAAAGCTGGACTGGCTTCCGGCCGAACACGCCAGTGAAAGAAGGCGTGCGCCGCTTTGTGGAGTGGTATCGGATGTATTACCGGGTTTAAGCGTGCACACGCGCAGGTCATTTTGGAATCGGGCGCTAAGCGCCCGTTTTCTTTTATGACGATTTTATGACAGAAAGGGGGCTAACCTGTGCCAGCTTTGCGCGCCCAGTATGGCCATCCAAACTTAGGTTTTTCCTAGAAAAAACGACTTTTTTTGTCTGCTCTGCTGGGCATCTGTCACAAATTGGAGTAAAACGGCGCCCGTCTGTCATCTAGCTGTCATGAGGCTGTCATGTTCGGAAATTTCATGCCGCGCGAAGGCAAGTTCTTCGAGTACTTCAACAAGCATGCGGGTCTGCTGGTGGAGGGCGCTGCCGAGCTGCGTTCCTTGCTGGCTCACCCGGACAACGGCCTGCAGGATCGTGTCCGCAAGGTCGAGGCGGTCGAGCGCCGTGCTGATGAAGTGACCCACGACACCATCAACCTGCTGCACCAAACCTTTATTACCCCGCTGGATCGTGACCATATTCACCAGCTGATCACCGGCCTCGACACCATCCTCGATTTGATGGAAGACGTGGCTCAGTCCATTCATCTGTACGATGTCCACAGTCTGACACCTGAGTGCCAGAAATTGGGCGAGCAGATCGAGCAGGGCGTGGTCAAGGTCATGGAAGCGGTCAAGCTGCTGCCGAACATGGATAACGCGCTGACCATCCTGAAGCTGTGTCAGGACATCGACCGCATCGAAGGCGAAGCGGACCATGTCATGCGTTCGGGCATGGCCAAGCTGTTCCGCGAAGAGTCGGACACCAAGCAGCTGATCAAGCTGAAAGCGGTGTACGAGCTGCTGGAAACCACCACCGATCGCTGCGCCGATGTGGCGAATGTGATCGAAGGTATCGTGCTCGAAAACGCCTAACGAACCGGGGCCCCCATCATGACTTTCGAGGTCCTGCTGTTTCTGATCTTGCTGGCGTTGCTGTTCGATTTCATGAACGGCTTCCATGACGCGGCCAACTCGATCGCGACTGTGGTGTCGACCGGCGTATTGAAGCCGCACCACGCTGTCGCGTTCGCGGCATTTTTCAACTTCATCGCCTATGTCGTGTTCCCGCTGAAAGTGGCGGCGACCATTGGTAAGGGCACCATCGATCCAGAGATCGTTGATCACTATGTGATCTTCGGTGCCTTGGTCGGTGCGATTACTTGGAACGTGATCACCTGGTATTACGGCATTCCGTCGTCGTCGTCGCATGCGCTGATCGGTGGTCTGGTCGGTGCCGCAGTGGCCAAGGCGGGCACCGGCTCACTGATCTCGTCAGGTCTGATCAAGACGGTCACGTTCATCGTGTTGTCGCCGATGCTGGGTATGTTGCTTGGCAGTCTGCTGATGCTGGCGGTGTCGTGGTTATTTTTCCGCAGCTCACAGCGACGGGTTGATCGCTGGTTCCGACGGTTGCAGCTGGTTTCGGCCGCGCTGTACAGCCTCGGCCACGGTGGTAACGATGCCCAGAAAACCGCCGGTATCATCTGGATGCTGCTGATGGCGGCAACGCTGTCGACGCCGGGCGGCTTGCCGAGCTGGCTGCAGGCAACGCCGGATCATATTCCGCACTGGGTGGTGATTTCCTGCTATATCACCATCGGTCTGGGCACCATGTTCGGTGGTTGGCGTATCGTCAAAACGATGGGCCAGAAGATCACCCATTTGAAACCGGTCGGTGGCTTCTGCGCCGAAACCGGTGGCGCGATGACGCTGTTCCTGGCCTCGTCGTTCGGCATTCCGGTTTCGACCACGCATACCATCACTGGCGCGATCGTCGGCGTCGGTTCCTCGCAAGGCGTCAATGCCGTGCGATGGGGGCTGGCCGGCAATATTGTCTGGGCATGGGTGCTGACGATTCCGGCGTCGGCGTTCGTTGCCGCCATTGCGTGGTATTTTGGCCAGTATCTGTTCTGAAAGCATTGAGTGTGAAAAAAACGCCGGCGTTGCCGGCGTTTTTTTTGCTGTCCGTTTCACCTATTTCGATGTCGGTGTTTTTCCCTGCAAGTAATAAGCAAAGGCGATGACACGGGCGATAACGAGATAGAGCTTGCGTGGTATTTCCTGATTGAGTTGCAACTGCTGAAGAGCTTGTGCCAGTGACGGATCCTCGTGCAGATAAACGCCGTGCCGCTCCGCCAAGGCGATGATTTGCTCCGCCACTTCGCCGCGGCCTTTCGCGACCAGCCGCGGCGCTTGCTCGCCATCGTATTGCAGGGCTGCCGCGGTGCGGGTCGGCTGCTGCTCATGCCGATTGTCAGACCCGGACATGTAGACCTCGCTCGGCTAAGGGCTGCAATGACGGCAGCTGCGCGACGGTATGACTGACGGCGGTGCTCAGTTGCACGCCATCGGCCGCCAACTGACGGGCTAGCCAATCGATGTGTTGATCAAAGGTGGCTGCCGCATCCGGGTCCTCGCTGTAGAAGTGCAGTTGCAAGTCGTCCTGACGGAGGTCGAGCAGGAACTGGCAGACGCCGAGTCCGGGCAGATCAAACCGTAAGCGGACCACATGGTGCGGGCTGGCATCGGCCTGTTCCGGGTCCGCATCTCGATCGGGCCGCACGCTGATCTCGACGCGGTCGAGCCGCTCTTGTTGCCGCAACAACAGCTCGGCGTAGAGCGGCTGTTGCCGGGCATCCTGCTGGACATTGTTCAGCCACTGCTGTTGCTGGCGACCGAGCAGACTCGCCAACTCCTCCAGCAATTCATCGGCCGGCAGCGGCAAGGCCGAGCCCGGCGGTAGCGGCTCAGGACCGCGTTGCTCGGCCGTTTTTTGTTGCGGGCCGGTATGGCCGGCCATAGCCGGGTTGGGCACTGCCGGCGCGGAGGGCGCGGGTTTTGGCGTCTGGGCCGCTGTGGCGGTGGCTGTCTGCAGCAGTTTGAGCAGCGCGCCCAGCCAGTCATGGTCGGCTGGCCGCGTAGCGGGCGCTGAACTGGCTGCGGGTGGCTGGCCAAACAACACCTGCCGGAGCAGCGGTTCGAGGTTGTCAGGTTCGCCGGCCTGATCGGCGGCTGGGAGCGATTGCAGAAACTGCTGAGCCAGCGCCGGCAGGCTGTTCGCTACGCTGG
>CAMLKQ010000211.1 GCA_946480585.1 uncultured Kangiella sp. | reverse complement strand
TCGCCAACGATGCTTCGCTCGCCGCTGCCAAAGGCAAGCTGGAATTCAATGGCAAAGTATTGGAAGACAAAAAGCTCTACATCTGCTTCCGTAAAGGCCCGCAAGGCGAGGAATATGCCAAGGCACTGGCGGAAGGGTTGAAGAAAATCGACGTGGCCGCGATTGTCAAAGCGCATTTGAAATAAGCGGCAACGCACTGTGTTAGTGAAAGGGATCAGCAAACCGGGCCGGCGTGTCATGGCACCCGAAATGGTTTGCTGATCGGCGCAGCCCGGAGGCTGCAAATTCACGCTTGGCGTCACCAACGGAGACAAGGAGACCGTGTTGGTGCGCCGCTGCAACCTGACCGTTGCAGAGACGGCAGTACGGAGCAGTCGATGAAGTCTCTCCGCGTTGTAGTACTGTGGCTGGCGCTGTGGCTGTTGCTGCCTGGCACCGTGCTGTTGACGGTTCCAGCCAGTCAGGCTGCCGAAGTCATCCGGCTCGCATCGCTGGACTGGCCGCCTTATACCGGTCCAGAACTCGTTGATGGCGGTGAAACCACCGCCACCCTGAAAGCTGCGTTCGCGGCGGTCGGTTACCAACTGGAAGTCGATTTTCTGCCGTGGGAGCGCACGCTCGCGCTCGCCAAAGCGCCGGACAGCGGTTACGCCGGCTACTTTCCGGAATATTTTTCACCGGCCATTGCCGAACACTTCCTGTTTTCGGTGACCATCGGTTACGGCCCGCTGGGGCTTGCCGAGCGCCGCAACCAACCGCTGCAATGGCAAGACATCAGCGATCTGCGCCGCTATCTGATTGGCACCGTGCAAGGCTACGTCAACACCGACGAATTTGATCGCGCCGTGGCCGCCCGCCAACAGCCAGCCGAGCCGGCCGGTTCCGATTCGCAGAACCTGAAAAAGCTCGCTGCCGGCCGCATTGATGCCGCGATCATCGATCCGCATGTGATGCGCTACCTGCTCGAGCACGACACTAGCCTTGCCAACGTCAAACACCTGCTTGGCTTTAATCCGCGCTTGCTGGAAAACAAGGCGCTCTATGTCTGTTTCCGCAAAGGCAAGGACGCGGAAAAACTCGCCAACGCCCTCGCCGAAGGGCTCGCCCGGATCCGCTTGCGCGGCCCGGCTGCCGCAGGCGAAGACAATGGCTTGATGCAGGCAACCCCGGCCAGTGGGCCGGCACAGAAATAACAGGCAGCCAGTGTGGTCGATATCGACAGCACGGTGAGCGTCCGCACCGTCACGTTATCGTTCCAACGACTGACGTTTCATACCGGCATTTCCGCATCCGCGTTCGCGCTTCCGGCAATGCAGCTCAGGCATCGCGTTGCTGGTACTTTTTAGCTGCCGCTTCGCGGCCAATCCCATGCGGACCTGGCGCCAGCCAGCCATTGCACGTGCATGCGCAACGGCGCCGGGCAAGTGTTCGCACGATATTGCTCGGCCAACGACTGACAACCCGGCGAGAAGAACAACGTTTGTCGGCAATGCAGGCCATCGCTGTCGGTGCGCAACCACAGCGACATGTCGGCCGGCTGACCGGCGCGCTGCCAGGCCTGCTCGAACTGCTCTTGCACAGTCTGCAACACTGGCGTGGCTTCAATGGCATCGCCGAGCGACAACATCCACCAGCTGCAGTTGACGCGCGGAGCGTCTGGTTCAGACCTGACCATAACCTTCCCGCCCCCCCAACCAGCGCGCGATCAGCGGCGCCACCTGCTGCGGTGCCTGCTGCATCAGTTCGCGTGCCAGTTCCTGCGCCAGCGCAACGCGTTTCTGATCGCGGGCGATGTCGGCGATCTTGAACGCAATGACCCCGGTCTGGCGGGTGCCAAGCAATTCACCGGGGCCGCGCAGTTCCATGTCTTTTTCGGCGATGACAAAACCATCATTGCTGTCGCGCATCACCGCGAGCCGTTCCTTTGCCATCGCAGAAAGATTGCCGTGATAAAGCAGCACGCAATGGCTTTGCGCGCTGCCGCGCCCCACGCGGCCTCGTAGCTGGTGCAGCTGTGACAGGCCGAGGCGCTCAGCGTTTTCGATGATCATCAGGCTGGCGTTCGGCACATCGACGCCGACTTCGATCACCGTGGTGGCGACCAGCAAGTCAGTTTCGTGTGCCTTGAACGTCTGCATCACCGCCTGTTTTTCGGCTGGCTTCATCCGGCCGTGCACCAATGCGATGCGCAGCGGCGCCAGTTGCTCGCGCAGCAGATCAAAGGTCGCTTCGGCAGCTTGTGCCTGCAGCTGTTCACTTTCTTCAATCAGCGTACAGACCCAGTACACCTGCCGGCCTTCGGCGCAGGCAGCGCGCACGCGCTGGATAACATCGTCGCGCCGGTTGTCGGGGATAACGACGGTAGTGACCGGGGTGCGGCCGGGTGGCAGTTCGTCGATGATTGAGTTGTCGAGATCGGCGTAGGCTGTCATCGCCAGCGTGCGCGGGATCGGCGTGGCTGTCATCACCAGCTGATGCGGCAATTGCGTGTCGGACGGGTGCTCGCCGTTGCGGCCCTTTTCCCACAGCTGCAGGCGTTGATGGACACCAAAGCGGTGCTGCTCATCAATGATGGCGAGCGCCAGATCCTTGAACACGACACCTTCCTGAAACAGCGCATGGGTACCGACCACCAACGCCGCCTCGCCGCTTTCGATCGCCGCCAGCACGTTTTGCCGAGCTTTGCCTTTGATGCGGCCGGCGAGAAATTCGCAGCGGATGCCGAGCGGAGCAAACCAGCGGGAAAAATTCTGCAGATGCTGTTCGGCAAGCAGTTCGGTTGGCGCCATCAGGGCAACTTGTTTGCCAATACCGATGGCATTGAGTGCGGCAAACGCCGCGACCAGGGTTTTGCCGGAACCGACATCACCCTGCACCAGCCGCAGCATCGGCCGCGGCTGCTGCAAATCCTGACGGATTTCTTTCAGCACCTTGGTTTGCGCACCGGTCAGCGCGAACGGCAGCGATTGCAGCAATTGCTTGGTCAGCTTTTGCTCCGGAGGGAGTACCGGTGCGCGCTGCTGACGGGCTTTTTCACGCAGCCGCAAAAAGGTCAGCTGGTTGGCGATCAGTTCTTCCAGTACCAAGCGGACGATGGCCGGATGCTCGCCGCTGATCAATTGCAGCGTATCGATATCGGCGGGCGGCTGATGCACGGTGCGCAGCGCCTGCATCAGGCTCGGCAGCTGTTGCGCAGCGAGCAAGCGTGCCGGCAGCAGATCCGGCAACGCCAGGCTGCCGATTTTCTGCAAGGCTTGCTGCACCAGTTTGCGCAGCGTAAGTTGAGACAGACCTTCGGTGACCGGGTACACCGGCGTCAGTCGTTCGCCGAGCGGCGCGCTTTCGTCATCCTTGAGCCAACGGATTTCCGGATGCACGATCTCCATCGCCCGGCGACCATAACGGGCCTCGCCATAAATGCGGGCGCGACCGCCGAACTGCAGCCGATCCTGCTGGGCCTTGTTGAAGTGAAAGAAGCGCAGCTCCATCTCGCCGCTGTCATCGCGAAAGCGGGCGACCAGCGAGCGACGCCGACCAAACGCGATTTCGGCGCCGAGGATCTCGCCTTCCAGCTGGGCCGGTTCGCGTGACTTGAGCTCGACCACCCGGCTCAGCCGGGTCCGATCCTCGTAACGCAGCGGCAGGTGAAACAGCAGATCGGCGACCGAGCGGATGCCGAGCCGCTCAAGCTTCTGGCCGAGCGCCGGCCCGACCCCGCTGAGCTGGGTCACGCTGAGCTGTTCCGGCGCTGCGGTGCGGGCCGCAGCCTGAGTGGGCGCCGGCATGGCGGTAATGGCCTGTATCGTCCTTGCCAGCCCGGAGTATACCCAACTGGCACAAGCGGACCGCCCGCGGTCGGCCATCGCCGCGCGGAGAAAAATAGTTGCCCCGGACTGAAACCGGATCCGGGCCTCGGCCCGACCTATAAGCCGTACCCCCTGATTCAACAGACCGTTTTGGAGTCGGACATGTCAGAAGCCCTTATCCCCATCATCATTGTGCCGGTGGTGTTCATCACCCTCGGTTTTGTCGCCGTGCTGGCCATCAACCATTTCGCCCGCGTCCGTATGCAGGAGCGGGAAATGCTCAACAAGGAACGCATCGGCGCCATGGAGCGCGGCATCAACACCCCGCTGCTGGAAGCGCCGCGGCCGCGTCGCACGCAGTCGTCGCTGAACACCGGCCTGACCCTGATCGCGATCGGCATCGGTCTGGGCTTTCTCGCCTTCGATGGCTGGCATGACAACGACTGGGCGATTGGCCTGACCGTGGCGCTGGCTGGCGTCGCCAAGCTGGTGTACTGGCAGCTGGCCGGCAAAGCCGAATGGCAGCAGCACCTGCAGCAGGAAAAAGTCGTCAGCGAAGCCTATCTGACCTATCTTCACGAACTGACCCACAAGATCCGCAACGGTTGAGCCGGATCGATAGTCATGGGATGTGAAGGCGCAGTGTGGGAAACGCTGAGCAAATACCGCGACGCCGATGACCTCGAACTCGCCCAACACGCGGCCGCCGGCGAAACGCTGGCGCGCCGCGCGCTGCTTGATCGCTACCTGCCGCTGATTTACAGCGTCTGCATCCGCAGCGGCCTGTCCCGGC
>CAMLKQ010000210.1 GCA_946480585.1 uncultured Kangiella sp. | reverse complement strand
CGGCGCCGCATGCGCTCGGCATAGCGCTGCCAGTGGCGGGGATTGAACCATTGCCAGATCACGGCCAACCATTTCATGTTTTTGTCGCCTGTTCCGTTTGCGCGGCAGTGTCCGGGAGGTGTTGCCACTGTACGAGAATTTGTTGCGCGCGCAACCACCCTTGCGCCCAGCCGAGGGTGGCGTCGCGGCTGAACGCTTGCCAGCGCGCGTCGACGTCCGGCACCGAGCGCAACACATCCTGAAAATGAAAGAATGCGCGTTGCCGCTGCAAGGCGGCCTGCAACCGCGCCTGCAGAGCCGGTTCAGTTTGTTCAGAGAAGCGCTGCATGGTCTGGAAGCCGAGCGCCGCTGGCGTCTGCGGCAGGCGCAGAAAGCGTGCCGGCGTGTGCTGCATGGCGCTGACAAAAGCCGGATCGTCTTCCACTTCGTCGTCGGCGAACAACGCGCTGGTTTGATAGATCTCGCCGGTCTCGCAGTCCAGCCAGCTCTCCACCTGCGGGTTGCGCTCTCGCAAGGCGGCCAACAAATCATCGGCATTGATTGGCAAAGAGCGCATATCGGCTCGATTTACGGTTTCGCACACAGAGATGCCGCGGTTTCGCGGAAATAATTTAGCTCACACCAGCGCGCATCCCGTTGCTCGGCTTGTTCGTAGTCGTGGCCGTTCCAGCGATAGCGGAATACCCAGACCTCGGCGCCGCCACTGCCCCACGCCGGCACATAAGTCTCGAACTCATGCCAACCGTCGTACTGCGTGGGCAATACCTGCAAGGGATGATGTGCGAGCTCGATGGATTGTGCGCTTGCCTGCCATTGTCCATGGCGCTGGAAGAACAGCACAAATTCACCGCCACGGGCATACCCGCTTATGGCCAGCAGGTATTGAACATCGTCACGGTCTGCACGCAAACGGACGGCATGCTCTTGCTGACCCCACGGCCATTTCGTGCCCCATGCCTGATGCCAGGCACGGACCTGTTCGAGCCCATAGGGCGGCTCCAGCAGAAACGGTTCGTCAGGCAACAAGTCCCGCTGTTCCGTTGCCAGTACGACGGTGCTGAAGCACAGGCCAAGCAAGGCCATCCAGCCGAAACGCATGCCTCACTCCCTGTTCTGGTCAACGGCGCATCTGCAACCATAACGATGAAATCGCGATTAAAAAAGGGGAGCCTGAGCTCCCCTTTTTAACGCTTGGTAAACAACCCGCTTACGCGTTGTTGCCTTCCAGCAGCGCTTTCATCGACAGACGGATTTTGCCGTCTTTGCCGACTTCCAGCACTTTGACTTTGACGACCTGACCTTCTTTCAGATGGTCACGGACGTTCTCGACGCGCTGGCTGGTGATCTGGCTGATGTGAACCAGACCGTCCTTGCCCGGGGCGATGTTGACGAACGCGCCGAAGTCGGCGATGCGAACCACCGGACCTTCGAAGATCTGACCTTCTTCCACATCCGAGGTGATGGCCTTGATGCGCTCGATGGCGTCTTTGGCCTGCTCACCCGACACGGCGGCGATACGGATGGTGCCGTCGTCAGCGATGTCGATGCTGGTGCCGGTCTGCTCGGTGATGCTGCGAATGACCGTGCCGCCCTTGCCGATGACTTCGCGGATTTTTTCCGGATCGATCTTGATGGTGGTGATGCGCGGGGCGAACTGGGAAATGTCGCCACGGGCTTCGCTGATCGCCTGGTTCATCACGCTCAGAATGTGCAGACGGCCGCCTTTGGCCTGGTGCAGCGCGGTTTCCATGATCTCTTTGGTGATGCCGTCGATCTTGATGTCCATCTGCAGCGCGGTGATGCCGTTGGCGCTACCAGCGACTTTGAAGTCCATGTCGCCGAGGTGATCTTCGTCGCCGAGAATGTCGGACAACACGACAAAGCGATCGCCTTCTTTGACCAGACCCATTGCGATACCGGCGACCGGCGCCTTGATCGGCACACCGGCATCCATCAAGGCCAGCGACGAACCGCAGACCGAGGCCATCGACGACGAACCGTTCGATTCGGTGATTTCCGACACCACGCGCACCGAGTACGGGAATTTCTCGAAGCTCGGCATCATCGCGGCAACGCCACGCTTGGCGAGACGGCCGTGGCCGATTTCGCGGCGCTTCGGACCGGTCATCATGCCGGTTTCACCGACCGAGAACGGCGGGAAGTTGTAGTTGAACATGAACAGATCTTTCGACTCGCCCATCGGGCTGTCGATCAGCTGTGCATCTTTTTCGGTGCCGAGGGTGACGGCAACGATGGCCTGGGTTTCGCCGCGGGTGAACAGCGCCGAACCGTGTGCACGCGGCAGCACGCCGCCCGCGCTGACCGAGATCGCGCGGATCATGTCGTGGTCGCGGCCGTCGATGCGCGGCGCGCCCGACAGGATGCGATCGCGGACGGTGCGGTACTCGACATCACCGAAAATTTTCTTGACCGCATCGGCGCTCGGCGCGCCTTCTTCGCCGGTGGCGAGTTTGGCAACGACGGCGTCACGCAGTGCGCCAACGGCGGCATAACGCTGCTGCTTGTCGGCAATTTGGTAAGCGGCAGTCAGGCCGGTTTGCACTTCGGCCTTGAGCGCATCGATCAACGGGGTGTTCGGTTCCGGCGCTTTCCAGTTCCACTTCGGCTTGCCGGCTTCGGCAGCGAATTCCTTGATGGCGCGGATGGCGACTTGCTGGGCCTGGTGGCCGAACATGACAGCGCCGAGCATCACGGCTTCGGACAGCTCATCGGCTTCCGATTCGACCATCAGCACGGCGGTTTCGGTGCCGGCGACAACCAGATCCAGTTTCGATTCTTTCAGCTGCTTGTTGCTCGGGTTGAGCAGGTACTGGCCGTCTTTGTAACCGACGCGAGCCGCGCCGATCGGGCCCATGAACGGCACACCGGACAGCGCCAGTGCAGCCGAGGCACCGATCATCGCCGGAATGTCCGGGGTCACGTCCGGGTTGATCGACATGACGGTCGCGATGATCTGCACTTCGTTCAGGAAACCTTCCGGAAACAGCGGACGAATCGGGCGGTCGATGAGACGCGACACCAGGGTTTCGTTTTCGGTCGGACGGCCTTCACGCTTCTGGAAACCACCGGGGATACGGCCACCGGCGTAGAATTTTTCCTGGTAATGGACGGTCAACGGGAAGAAATCTTTCTTCGGGTCGGCCTCGGTCTTGGCAACGGCGGTGACCAAGACAACGGTGTCATTGACGTTGACGACAACGGCGCCGGTGGCCTGACGGGCGATCGCGCCGGTCTCGAGGGTCACGCGGTGTTCGCCGTACTGGAAGCTCTTGCTAATCGGATTCACTTATCTTTTCCTCTCTCTTGCCTGTCTTTACACATATCAGTCAGTGATTTGCGCGCGCGATCCTACGCTTTGGGGCGGTGAATTGCACGCAAATTGGTACCCTTGCTGGGGCTTTGGATGGCCAAATCCCCGGGCCGATGGGCGGTCGGTAAACGCCAGAAACGACAAAGCCCCGCGAGCGCGGGGCTTTGTCGAAGATGCTTGCCAAACAACGGCAATTAGCGACGCAGGTTCAGACGCTCGATCAGCGCGCTGTAACGCTCCGGGCTCTTGCCTTTCAAGTAGTCCAGCAGGGTGCGGCGCTGGCTGACCAGACGCAGCAGGCCACGACGGCTGTGGTGGTCTTTGCTGTGGGCCTGGAAGTGACCTTGCAGGTCATTGATGCGGGCGGTCAGCAGGGCGACCTGGACTTCCGGCGAACCGGTGTCGTTCTTGCCGCGGCCGAAATCGGCAACGATTTTCGCGGTCTGTTCATTGGTTAGTGACATGACGTACTCCACTTTCTGGGGCGCTTGGCCCTGTTCAACACACCGCCGGACCGCTCACTAATGCAGAGCCGGCGAAGAGGCGCGGGATCTTACCGATCCAAACCGGCAAAGCCAAGGTAATTCGCGGCCTGCCGCGGCGATTGGCAGGGACAAGCCGGGCCTGTTACAAAGACGGCTTGCCCATAGAGGCCGCCCCCGATGCAAACAACCGAACAACTGGCGCTGCTGCGCCAGCAGGACAAGCAGGCCTTTGCTGCCCTCGTGCGGCAATACCACGGCCAGCTAAAGGCGGTGGCGCGCGCGCTGGTCGGCCCGGCCGAAGCCGAGGAAGTGGTGCAGGACGCCTGGCTCAGTGCCTGGCGGGCGCTGCCGCAGTTCGAAGGCCGCGCCAGCCTGAAAACCTGGCTGACCCGAATCGTGCTCAATGCCGGCTACAACCGGCTGCGCCGGCGTGACGAAACGCTGTCGCTGGATCAAATGGCCGGCGAGCATCCGAGCTTCTGGGACCGCTTTGATGCCGACGACGGCCACTGGCAACAGGCACCGCTGAGTTGGCGCTCCGATCGACCGGACGGGCTGCTTGAGCAGAGTGAGCTTGGCGACTGCCTGCAGCTGAACCTGGACCGCCTGCCGCCACTGCAGCAGGCCGTGTTCACCTTGCGCCATGTCCAGGACATGGAACCGGACGCCATCTGTAACGCCCTGAACATCAGCGCCTCCAATGTGAGGGTGCTACTGCACCGAGCCCGGCTGAAACTGTTCCAGGTAGTCGAGCATTATCAGGAGACCGGCGAATGCTGAGTTGCAAA
>CAMLKQ010000209.1 GCA_946480585.1 uncultured Kangiella sp. | reverse complement strand
GCTCGGAGTGCGTCTTTGCCGAACGAATAGTTTGAGTCCATCTGACCCGAATGGAAGCAAGCCAACAGGGAGTAACTGATGTTCCAGAAAATCACGATGCATTTGGTGGGACTGATCTTGTTGCTCGGCGCCGTTGCCGTGTCAGCCATGACCGATGAGGTCGCAATTCGGGTCGCTGTCAGTCGTGATGGAGCAAAGCAATGGCAGGCGCAATATGTGTTGCCTTACCCGGTGACGGTGGTGCAGTTTCGGCGTGGCACCGATCTCAAGCGTGATAAAACCTGGCAGGTGCTCAATCCGGATTTGCACTTCCAATCCAGCAAAGGCGGTGTTCAGATTCGCGCCCGCAGCGGCAAGCCATTTGCCGCCTTTACCGTGCGGTTTCCCGAACAAGCCTTTTTTCTGAACCGGGATTACACATTCCATGTCAGCAATGCGGATGGCTCCCTGTTGCTGTACACCGGCCAGCTCTATATCGATTTGTTGTCTACTGCCGACAAGAATGTGCCGGCGGATGAACGGCCGTTTCTGCCGCACCGCCTGTTATTGGCGCCGCTGCCGGCGGAACATGTTTTGATTGATGGCGTGCAGGCACCAAACCTGGTGAGCTGGCTGGACCGCGATGGCGAAGGCACGTATGCCTATTTCGGCAAGGCCTCGCGCCAGGAAACCGAAAACGGCTACGCGGTGGTCGATACGGCAGCCCCGCAATGGGCGCAGCAGCTCATCGCCGAGTTTGTGCCACAGCTTTTTGCCCACTACCGTGAGCGATTTGGTTTTGCGCCACAAACCAAGCCTACCGTCACGCTCAGCTATCAGCCCGATCCGCGATTTTCCGGCTTCAACGGTGGCCGTCTGGCCAACATCATTCAGTTGAGCATTCAGGGCGAGCAATATGCGCAGCGCAGCGACAAAGCGGTTGCCGATTTGCGTTACTTGCTCGCCCATGAAGCCGCGCACTTTTGGCAGTGGGCGGTGCTCGCACCCAATAGCGATGCGCAGCACCGAGATGCCTGGGTGCACGAAGGTGGTGCCGATGCCGCCGCTTTTCGCGCATTGTTCGAGCTCGGGTTGGTGACCGAGGCGGAATACCATGCCGCGCAGTTGCAAGCCTTGAACCAATGTGCGCGGCAGTTGCAAGGCATTCAGTTGGCGGATGCTTTCCAACAACAACGCGGCAAAGCCTACTACGACTGCGGTGCTTCGCTGGGCTATGTGTTGGAGCAACACCTGCAGCGACGCGGTCTGTCATTTACCGTGTTTGAGCAATGGCAATCGCTGTACCGGCTGCAGCAACAGGCGCTGCAGCCGGACAACGGCAAGCTGTTCTTTGCCATGGTAACGAACAGTGCAGCTGCGCCGCTCTTGCAGGAGGCGTTACGGAGCTTCATTGAGCAAACCCACGCCGACAGTTTGGCTGACATGAAGCAGTTGCTTACCGAGGCGGCGCTGGAACCCAAGGTCGACAACCAGCAGGCGACACCGAGTGCCCATTTCGAACAGGCGCGTCGCTGGATGTTTGCGATCATGGCAAAAGACTGTGGTGGTTCGGTCAGCTTCTCCAGCAATTTCACCGAGGCGGAGGCAAGTTTCAGTGTCGAAGGCATGTCGCAATGCCGAAACCTGAAGACCGCCTTGCAAGCCAAGACTATGGCTGGCGTGACCTTGACTGCTCCGGATATGGATGCCCGTGTGCGTGAGCAGTGCGCGCAATCGTCTTTGGTGACTGTGGCAAGCGCAACGATGACGTTGCAACTGGCTTGTCCGGATAGCTTGCCGGAGCCGCTGCAATGGCTGGTGTTGACGAGGTCGGCTGCCAGCCTGCACTGAATCGCTTTTCCATAAAGCAAAACGGCGAGTCAGGCTCGCCGTTTTGTTGCGTCACGTTGCAAGACTTAGCGACGACGGCGCACCAGACCGAATGCCAACAGGCTGAATCCCATCAGTGCCAGCGGTGCCGGTACCGGAATCGCGTGCGCATTGATCCAGTCGTAGTGGAAAGCAACGGAGGTATCTACCGCGAGCTCACCCCACGACGAGTTGGTAGGCTTGCCTTCCGGGCAGCTCGCATCAACGTAGCAACCCACGGTCCAGCCCCACGATGTGATGCCGGCGAGCTGGCCGTTGACCAGCAAGGTGCCGCCAGAGTCACCGGGGGCCGAGTTCACTTCCATCGCGGTGGCACCGTGTACATAGTTCAGGTTGCCGCCGTCAAAATCGTTGAACAAATGGCCGAACAAATCGTGATCGCCGATGCCGTCGCCGTTGGTGTCGATCAGGCTATCGAAATCGGAGCCCAACACGCCGCCGCCGCCGCAATGCGCGCCGAACATGTAGCAAAGCTCCGCATTGCCAACATCGAAGTGATTGCTGCCGAAAACGCGCAGCAGGTTGTCGACGCTGCCGATACCGCCATAGATCGCGCCGGTATCACCAAAGCCGAACGAACCGTAACCGATGCGGGTGTAGTCCTGACCCACGGCCTCGCCGCTATAGAGGTCATAGCGATTGGCCCATTCCGGCGCGGCCGAGCTCAGCGTGACAATCGCGAGATCGTTGCCGGTGCCGGTGTAATCGTAAGTCCAACCTTCATGCGCGACGACGCCAGCAAAGCTGATGTCTTCACTGCCGCTCGGGCCATCGAACTGGATGGTGTGGCCGGCGAAGCTGGCGGGCATGCTGCCGTCTTCGTTGGTGACGCAGTGCGCAGCGGTGAGGATGTGGCGACCGGACGAAAGCAGGCTGCCCGAGCAATAGCGATAACCATCAACTTGCAGTTGCACGGTACCGGTATACAAATTGGCGCCAAGATCGACATACGGCAAGGCACCAGCAATACCAGCAGCGGAAGGCGAGCCCACCACCACCATCAATTCCGCGGTGCTGAGGTCAGCGTCAAACAGACCGGCGTTGGCGGTACCCGCCAAACCGAGTGCCAGCGTGGCAATGGCCAGATTGTTCAATTTCACAGCGTCTTTTCCTTTGGTTGAATCGCCTGCTGTCTCTTCAGGCGGCGCTGCTGGGTGCAATGTACAGGCCAGTCTTCCAAGCGATTCATGGATAAGGCTTTTTTGCTGTAAAAATTGATACATTTGTATACGTTGTAAAGCACCGTGACAGCCGCTTGGTCAGGAAATCACCAGTGCACAGCCAGCAGATGATCGCACGAGCGCTTCGTCAAGCATTCCCGAGGGCGTCGCTGGCACCTAGAATGGCGGTTCACTCGGGTCGGGAGTTGTCATGAGTCAGTTCGTTCATTTGCGTGTGCATACCGAGTACTCCATGGTGGATGGATTGCTCCGTGTCGACGAGCTGGTCAAATCCTGCGCCAAAGCCGGCATGCCGGCCGTTGCCCTGACCGATCAGAACAATCTCTGTGGCTTGGTGAAGTTCTACAAGGGCGCGCAGGGCGCAGGCCTCAAGCCGCTGATTGGCAGTGACATCTGGCTGAAAAGCGAGCGCATGGGTAACGAGCTGTTCCGGGCGGTGTTGCTGGCGCAAACCAACGAAGGTTACAAGAATCTGACCCGGTTGATTTCACGCGCCTATACCGAAGGCCAGCAACGCGGTCTGCCAGTGGTCGAGCAGCAGTGGCTGTTCGATGCCAATGACGGGTTAATCGTGCTGTCCGGCGGTCGCGAAGGCGATGTCGGCAAGCTGCTCTTGGCGAACCAGCCGGCGCTGGCTGCCGAATGCCTGGCAGCCTGGAAAGTCCATTTCCCGCAACGGTTTTATCTGGAAGTGCAGCGCACCGGCCGTGATGGCGAAGAAAACTACCTGCACAAGGTCGTGGCGCTGGCGGATGGCTCGCAGACGCCGGTGGTCGCGACCAATGATGTCCGCTTTCTGAAAGAAGAAGATTTCGAAGCGCATGAAGTGCGGGTGTGCATCAACCAGGGCCGCGTGCTGGATGATCCGCGCCGGCCACGCGACTACTCCGCCCAGCAATACTTGCGCACCCCGGCCGAGATGATCGAGCTGTTCAGCGATCTACCGGAGGCCATTGAGAACACGGTTGAGATCGCCAAGCGTTGCAACGTCACCCTGCAGCTTGGCAAATACTTCCTGCCCGAGTTTCCGGTGCCGGACGGATTCACCATCACCGATTTCTTTGCCCATGCCGCGCGTGAGGGACTGCAGGAACGTTTCAACACGGTCCTGACTTACGTGGATACCGGCGAGAAACGCAAGCAGTACACAGATCGTCTGGAAATCGAAATCGGCGTGATCAGCAAGATGGGTTTCGAGGGCTACTTCCTCATCGTTGCTGACTTCATCAAATGGGGCAAAAGCAATGGCGTGCCGGTCGGGCCGGGGCGGGGCTCCGGTGCAGGTTCGCTGGTCGCTTATTCGCTCGGCATCACGGATTTGGATCCGCTGCCATACGACTTGCTGTTCGAGCGCTTCCTGAACCCGGAACGGGTGTCGATGCCGGACTTCGACGTCGACTTCTGCATGGAAGGTCGCGACCGCGTCATCGACTATGTCGCGAACAAATACGGCCGTCATGCCGTGTCGCAGATCATCACCTTCGGCACCATGGCGGCGAAAGCGGTGGTGCGCGATGTCGGCCGGGTCATGGGCCAGCCGTACGGCATGGTCGACAAAATCGCCAAACTCATTCCGCTCGAACTGGA
>CAMLKQ010000208.1 GCA_946480585.1 uncultured Kangiella sp. | reverse complement strand
CGTGTCGGGACAGACCGCTGCGGATGCAGACGCTGTAAATCAGCGGCAGGTAGCGATCGAGCAGCGCGCGGCGCGCCAGCGTTTCGCCGGCGGCCGCGTGCTGGGCGAGTTCGAGATCATCGGCGTCGCGGTATTTGCTCAGCGTATCCCACACTGCGCCTTCACATCCCATGACTGTCGATCCGGCTTAACCGTTACGGATCTTGTGGGTCAGTTCGTGAAGATAGGTCAGATAGGCTTCGCTGACGACTTTTTCCTGCTGCAGGTGTTGCTGCCATTCGGCTTTGCCGGCCAGTTGCCAGTACACCAGCTTGGCGACACCGGCCAGCGCCACGGTCAGGCCGATGGCCCAATCGTTGTCATGCCAGCCATCGAAGGCGAGGAAGCCCAGACCGATGCCGACCGCGATCAGGGTCAGGCCGGTGTTCAGTGACGACTGCGTGCGACGCGGCCGCGGCGCTTCCAGCAGCGGGGTGTTGATACCGCGCTCCATGGCGCCCATGCGCTCTTTGTTCAGCATGTCGCGTTCCTGCATGCGAACGCGGGAGTTGTGGCTGATGGCGGTGGCGACGATAAACGCTGCGGTCAGGAAGACCACCGGCACAACGATGATAGGGATCAGGGCTTCTGACATGTTCCACTCCAATACGTCGGTTGAATCAAGGGGTACGGCTTATAGGTCGGGTCGAGGGCCGGGTCCGGTTTCGGTCCGGCGCAAATAAATTTTTCCCCGGCCGCAGCGGCGGCGACTTGGCCGGGGCGGCGAGGCGCGCTGTGGCCAGTCCGCTCGTGCCAGTTGGGTATACTCGGGGCTGGCAAGGACGATACAGGCTCCAACCGCCATGCCGGCGCCCACTCAGGCTGCGGCCCGCACCGCGCCGCCGGATCAGCTCAGTGTCACCCAGCTCAGCGGGGTTGGGCCGGCGCTCGCCCAGAAACTGGAGCGACTCGGTATCCGGACGGTCGCCGACCTGCTGTTTCATCTGCCGCTGCGCTACGAAGACCGGACCCGGCTGACCCCAGTGGCGGCATTGAAGTCGCGCGAACCGGCCCAGCTCGAAGGTGAGATCCTCGGTGCTGAACTGACGTTTGGCCGGCGCCGCGCGCTGGTCGCCCGCTTTCGCGATGACAGCGGCGAAATGGAGCTGCGCTTCTTTCACTTCAACAAGGCCCAGCAGGATCGGCTGCAGTTCGGCGGGCGCGCCCGGATTTTTGGCGAGGCACGCTATGGCCGCCGGGCGATGGAGATCGTGCATCCAGAAATCCGCTGGCTCAAGGATGATGAAAGCGCGCCGCTCGGTGAACGGCTGACCCCGGTGTACCCGGTCACCGAAGGCCTGTCGCAACTGAGCTTGCGCAAGCTGGTGCAACAGGCCTTGCAGAAAATCGGCAGCGAAGCGCTGCCGGATCTGCTGCCACTGAGTCTGCTGCGTGAACAACACTTACCGAGCTTGATGCAGGCGCTGCGCATCGTGCACCAGCCGCCAGCCGATATCGACACGCTGCAATTGATCAGCGGCGAGCATCCGGCCATCGTCCGGCTGGTGTTGGAAGAACTGATCGCCAACCAGCTGACGTTCTTGCGTTTGCGCGAAAAAGCCAGACAGCAGCGCGCGCCGGCGTTGCCGCCGGAACAGAAACTGACCAAGCAATTGCTGCAATCGCTGCCGTTCTCGCTGACCGGCGCGCAAACCAAGGTGTTGAAAGAAATCCGTCAGGATTTGCAGCAAGCGCGGCCGATGCTGCGACTGGTGCAAGGCGATGTCGGCTCCGGCAAAACGCTGGTCGCCGCGTTCGCGGCACTCAATGCGATCGGCATCGGCAAGCAAGTCGCTTTGATGGCACCAACCGAGTTGCTTGCCGAACAGCATCTGCAGAATTTTTCCCGTTGGTTTGCCCCGCTCGGCATCCGCTGCGAATTTCTGGCGGGTCGCATCAAGGGCAAGGCCCGGCAAAACGTGCTGACGGCGATCGAAAGCGGCGAGGCCGCATTGGTCGTTGGCACCCATGCCTTGTTTCAGGAAGGCGTCGCGTTCAAGGATTTGGCGCTCGCCATCATCGACGAGCAGCACCGCTTTGGCGTGCACCAGCGGTTACAGCTGTGGGAGAAAGGCCGCAACGGCGAGCACGGTGGTGAACCGCAGTTGCCGCATCAGCTGGTGATGACGGCAACGCCAATTCCGCGCACGCTGGCGATGACCGCGTACGCCGACCTCGACAACTCGATCATCGACGAACTGCCGCCGGGGCGGACGCCGGTGACCACCGTCGTCATTCCCGACAACCGGCGCGACGATGTCATCCAGCGCGTGCGTGCTGCCTGCGCCGAAGGCCGGCAGGTGTACTGGGTCTGCACGCTCATTGAGGAAAGCGAGCAGCTGCAGGCGCAAGCCGCCGAAGCGACCTTCGATCTGCTGCGCGAACAACTGGCGCCGCTGCGCATCGCGCTGGTGCACGGCCGGATGAAGTCAGCGGAAAAACAGGCCGTGATGCAGACGTTCAAGGCGCACGAAAGCGATCTGCTGGTTGCCACCACGGTGATTGAAGTCGGCGTCGATGTGCCGAACGCCAGCCTGATGATCATCGAAAACGCCGAACGGCTCGGCCTGTCACAGCTGCATCAGCTGCGCGGTCGCGTGGGGCGTGGCAGTGCGCAAAGCCATTGTGTGCTGCTCTATCACGGCAACCTCTCCGCGATGGCAAAAGAACGGCTCGCGGTGATGCGTGACAGCAATGATGGTTTCGTCATCGCCGAAAAAGACATGGAACTGCGCGGCCCCGGCGAACTGCTCGGCACCCGCCAGACCGGTGTCATGGCGTTCAAGATTGCCGACATCGCCCGCGATCAGAAACGGGTCGCGCTGGCGCAACAATTGGCGCGCGAGTTGATGCAACAGGCACCGCAGCTGGTGGCGCCGCTGATCGCGCGCTGGCTCGGTGGCCGGGAAGGTTATGGTCAGGTCTGATACAGACGATCCGCGCGGCGATTGCAACTGGTGGCAGCTGTCGCTCGGCGATGCCATTGAAGCCACGCCGGTGTTGCTGACTGTGCAGCAGCAGTTCGAACAGTGCTGGCACGAAGCCGGTCTGCCGGCCGGCATGTCGCTGTGGCTGCGTACCGACAGTGATGGCCTGCATTGTCGGCAGACGTTGTTCTTTTCGCCGGGTTGTCAGCGGCTTGCTGAACAATGTCGCGCCGTGGCCTGTCCGGCGCCGCGACGCTCGCATGTGCAATGGCTTGCCGGTAGCACTTCTGCCCTGGCTTGACCGCGAAGCGGCAAGCAACACGTGCGAACCGTGCAATTGTGGCAGCGCCATGCCGGACCCGGAAATACCGGCATGACAGTTCTGGTGTGAAACGTCCGTTATGTGGCAATCAAATCGTGACAGTGCGGTAATACGAAAGCTCGCTGTGCGGTTCGCATCAACCTCGCAGGGTTTCCGTTATTTTTGTGTCGGCCCGGTGGCCGGGTTTACCGGCAGCAAGCCATTGTTCTCGCCGGCGGCGGCCGGGCCGCGCAAGCGGATCCGGGCGAGCCCGTCGGCGAGGGCGTTGGCAAGTTTTTCTGCGTCCTTGCCTTTGCGGAAGCAGACATAGAGCGCCTTGTTTTCCAGCAAGCGCGGATTGAAGCCGAGCAGGTTCTTGACGTTGGCAAGGCTCGGATCGTGCTCAAGCAGGTAACGCATCACATGCGGATCGATGATCGCGGCATCGATGCGACCGGCAGCGAGTTTTTTCAGGTTCTGCGAATCGGAACCGGCCGGTTCAGCCGGCTGCTGGCGGGCGGCCACGGCGCGATCAAATTCGTCGGTATTGACGTAGCCTTGCACGGTGCCGATCAGGTAGCGGCGCAGATCGCTGATGTCCTGCCATTGCAGCGGTTGGTTGCGGCGCTCGGCAAGCCCCAGCGGGCCGTAACCGATGGTCACCGAGAACAGGAAGTGCTCGGCAATGGCCGGTGAAAAATATTCCGGAAAATAACCGGCGTAACCGCTGTCCGGTGCTTTGGCGAGCGCGAGCGTGCGCTCCCACGGCAGAAAGTCGACTTCCAGTTGGTAACCGACTGCCGCGAACGCGGCTTTCAGCGTGGCGGTGGTTTCACCGCCATCGACGAGTTCTGGACCGGTATAAGGCGGCCACTCCAGCGATGCGAGCCGGATGATTTCGGCAGCCTGGCTGGCCGGAGCCGTCAGCACGGTGCCAGGTAGCCACAGCGCCAGCCACAGCGTTAGCCACAGTACAACAACGCGGAGAGACTTCATCAACTGCTCCGTACTGCCGTCTCTGCAACGATCAGGTTGCAGTGGCGCACCAACACGGTCTCCTTGTCTCCGTTGGTGACGCCAATCGTGAGTTTGCAGCCTCCGGGCTGCGCCGATCAGCAAGCCGTTTCGGGTGCCATGACACGCTGGCCCGGTTTGCTGATCACGTTCGCTAACAAAGCGCGTTGTCGCTTATTTCAGATGCGCTTTGACAATCGCGGCTACGTCGATTTTCTTCAGTCCTTCCGCCAGTGCCTTGGCGTATTCCTCACCTTGCGGGCCTTTGCGGAAGCAGATGTAAAGCTTCTTGTCTTCCAGCACCTTGCCATTGAATTCCAGCTTGCCTTTGGCAGCGGCGAGCGAAGCATCGTTGGCGA
>CAMLKQ010000207.1 GCA_946480585.1 uncultured Kangiella sp. | reverse complement strand
GACGACGATGGCCAGATCCTCGTTGGCCGCGCCGCCGCCGAGCGACTGCTGACCCACCCGACCCTGACCGTCGCCGCGTTCAAGCGCTACATGGGCACCCAGCACACGGTGCGACTCGGCAAGCGCGAGTTTCGCCCGGAAGAATTGTCGGCGCTGGTTTTGAAATCATTGAAAGCCGACGCCGAAGCGGCGCTCGGTGAAACCGTGCGCGAAGCGGTGATCACCGTGCCGGCCTATTTCAGCGACGCCCAGCGCAAGGCGACCCGTATTGCCGGCGAACTCGCCGGCCTGAAAGTGGATCGCCTGTTGAACGAACCCACTGCCGCTGCGATGGCCTACGGTCTGCACCAGCGTGATCGCGAAAGCAAATTTCTGGTGTTCGATTTGGGTGGCGGCACCTTCGATGTGTCGATTCTGGAAATGTTCGACGGCGTCATGGAAGTGCGCGCCAGTGCCGGCGACAACTTTCTCGGTGGCGAAGATTTTGTCAGCGTGCTGGCGCAGGACTTCATCAAGAGTCAGCTCGGTGATCGGGCAGCGGCGCTGACGGCGCAACCGGCGTTTGTCCAGCACGTGCGCAAACAGGCCGAACTGACCAAGCGCAGCCTGTCGATGCAGCCACAGGCCAGCATGACGTTGCGCTGGCAGGATCAGGAGTGGCAGAAACAGTACAGCGAAGAGGATTTCCTAAAGCTGGCGACGCCACTGCTCGATCGCCTGCAGGCGCCGCTGGAGCGGGCACTGCGTGACGCGCGCATCCGCGCTGCCGAACTCGACGAGATTGTGCTGGCAGGTGGCGCCACCCGCAAACCGATCGTGCGCAAACTGGTGTCGCGGCTGTTCCAGCGCTTTCCGCAAATCGGCCTGAACCCGGACGAAGTGGTCGCGCGCGGCGCCGCCGTGCAGGCCGGATTGAAAATGCGCGCCGCCACGCTGGAAGAAGTGGTGCTGGTCGATGTCGCGCCGTACACGCTTGGCGTCGAAACTAGCAAACGCTTGCCGAGCGGCCAACTCGATACCGGCCACTACTCGCCGATCATCGAACGCAATACCGCCATTCCGGCCAGCCGGGTCGAAACCTTCACCACGGTCAGCGACCAGCAGAAAGCGGTGAAGTTCGAGGTCTATCAAGGCGAATCACGGCTGGTGAAAGACAACGTCTATCTCGGTCACCTCGAAGTGCCGGTGCCGCCAAGCAAGGCCGGTGAAATCCAGATCGCTGTGCGCTTCACTTACGATGTCGACGGCCTGCTCGAAGTCGAAGCGACGGTCGATCAAACCGGCGAGCAACGGCGCGTGGTGATCGAAGGCAACCCGGGCGTGCTCAGCAAGGAAGAAGTGCAGGATCGTCTGCAGAAACTCGGTGAGCTGAAGATCCACCCGCGCGATCACGACGTCAACCGCGCGCTGATGGCGCGCGGCGAACGGCTCTATCAAGAGTCACGCGGCGATTTGCGCAACGCCATCAGCGAGCGACTGGCCTGGTTCCAGTACGTGCTCGGCCAGCAGAACCCGACCGAGATCACCGAAGCACGGGTGCTGCTTGGCCGCTTCTTCGACGAGATCGAAGGAGAGCGGTACTTGTGAGTCATTTTGTCTGGACCACATTGGGCATTGAGCCCACCGATGACATTCGCAGCATCAAACGCGCCTACGCTCAGCGGCTGAAGCAGAAGCGCCCGGAAGATGACGCCGAGGCGTTCCAGCAGCTGCGTTACGCCTATGAGTTTGCACTGCACTGGGCCGAGCAGGCGGCAGCCGAAACTGCAACAGATCCCGCAACCGAATCGTTTTCCGCCGGAGACACGGGCGAGCTTGCGCGCGTCAGCCAGGACAATACCGTCGCCACCGTCAGCACGCTGCCTGAAACGGCGTACGCATCGGGTACTGCGACTCAAGTTGCCTCCCGCCCGAGCAGCGAACCCGCAGCACAACCGCATGAAGCACCTCGCGAAGCGTTTGTATCCGCCGTGCCCGCCATGTTGGCGCGGCTTGACGAAGCACTGAGCGAAAGCGAAAAAGCCGCCATTCGCGTGTTTGACAGGGAAAGTCGGCACAGCCTCAGTTTTGCCGAGCGCGAGGCCTGGGAAATTGGTCTGCTTGAACGGCTCGCGCGGCAGCCCTTTCCGATGCAACTCGCGGAGAAGGTCAGTCAGCATTTTGGCTGGCACGACCGGGATGCCCAGCAAGCGCTGTATCGGCTGCGTCCGGACATGACCCGCTACGTGTTCTCGCAGCTGATCGCGGCCTGGCAAGAACAGGCCTTCCTGAAAAAAATTGTCGGCGATCCGCTGTCGCTGGAAGCATGGTCCTTGCTCAATGGACAGGGCAGTCGCTGGGAAATATGGAAAGCACGATTGCATCCGGCGCTGATGCAGCGCCTGCTCGACGTGATGTACCTGTTCAAGGAGGAGGCCCCGGCCCGTTGGCACCAACTGCAAGACAGCGCCGCGATTCAGTATTGGCAGACGCATGCGCGGCAACCGCGCCTGGGCCAGAACAGCTATTTGTCGGCGGTGATCGCGGCCTTGGTGGTGTTTTTCAGCCTGCTGAAGGGCATCGGTTTTCTGTATGCCTTGCTGAGCTTCGCGGCGGTGTTTCTCGGTTGGTGTGGTGTGACCTATGGCTTGCAGCTGGCGGCCGAGCGGTTGCAGGCCGCGCCACGCTGGCAGACACGGCTCGCCGCAGGCGTGGCAGTCATGCAGCTCATCGCCATCGTGTTGCTGTTGGAAAATCCGGACTACAACATCGCCGCCCTGCTCGCGGTAATCGGACTCTGGCCGGTGGTGCTGGTGCTGACCGGTTGGTGGCCGCGGCCATGGTCGCCACTGTTTGCCAACCGGTGGGTTGGTCTGTTGGTGCTGGTGTGGACGGCCGGCTTGGTGGCCGCCAAGCTCAACGATGGCGGCATCTGGTTCCCGTTGGCTGGCATGGTGATGACCGTCTTCCTGTTGATGCGCACTGTCAAAGACGGTCTCGCGGCCGAAGCCGACGATTGGCCGCAGCGGTCAACGCAACTCGGCAAGCTGGCGACGGTGTTGCTCGGCGTCGCGCTGCTGGTGCCACTGCTGTATTCACCGGGCGATGATCGTTTGACGCATGTGCTGTTCGCGGCCGTTGTGGCGTATGCCGCTTGCTGGCAATTGCCCGAGCTTGATGTGGCGCGCAACTGGCGCATTGGCGCCCTCGTTGCCACTTTGCTGATTGCGCCGAATCTGGTTGCCGTCTTTGCGGAGTTGAGCCGTGGCGATCGCTTCATCCTGCAGTCATTTGTCATGATGCAAGTGGCCACCTTGCTGCTGCACTTAACGGCCAGACTGCCGTTCGCCCGCGCTCGCTGATCAGGGCCCGCGCGGCGCTCACCACAGCAGCCCCTTGAACGGCATACAAGGAAAGGAACAAATCAACGTTCCCATGCGCCAGATGCGGCCGGATGGCGCATGCAATACGCTGTCATACGGTTGCCATGTCTGTGCCACGGTTTCGCCATCAAACTGTCTTAGCGTGTTCACTCCCGAATTGGTGAGTGGACTCCGCGATGCGTGTACAGAATTTTCGTGTGGTGGCCTTGGCGGCCCTGATTGCCGGTGTCGTCGCCGGCTGTGTCGATGACGGCGAAGACGGCCAGAATGGTGTTGATGGCAGCAACGGTGCCGATGGCAGCGATGGCCAGAATGCCCGCAACGGCCGGCTGGTGCAGATTGGCCGGTACAGCTCCGGCATTTTTGCTGATGGCGGTGCCGAGATCGTCGCTTACGACCCGCAAAGCCAACGGCTGTTCGTGGTCAATGCCGGTGACAACAGCATCGACGTGTTGGACCTGAGCAATCCCGCCTCACCAGAGAAATTGAACACCATCCAGGTCGCCGATCAGGACGGTGACAATTTTGTCTCAGGCGGCGCAAACAGTGTCGCAGTCAAGAACGGCTTGCTGGCAGTCGCCGTCGAAGCGGACGTCAAGCAGGACAACGGCCGCGTTTATTTCTACAACACCGACACGCTGGCGTTTGTAAACGGTGTCGAAGTGGGCGCCTTGCCGGACATGGTCACCTTCACACCGGATGGCAGCAAGGTGCTGTCCGCCAACGAAGGCGAACCGAGCGGCGATTACAGCGTGGATCCGGAAGGTTCGGTTTCCATCATTGATCTGAGCGGCGGCGTTGCCAACGCCACGGCCAGCCACGCCACGTTCACCGCGTTCAATGCCGATGCCGCCACGCTGCGCGCCGATGGCGTGCGCCTGTTCGGCCCCGGTGCCAGCGTCGCGCAAGACATTGAGCCGGAATACATCACCGTCTCGGCCGATGGCAGCACCGCCTACGTCACGCTGCAGGAAAACAACGCGCTGGCGCTCGTCGATATCGCGACCGCCACCGTCAGCGAAATCGCGCCACTCGGAGCAAAAAACCACAACCGTCAGGGCATGGGCCTCGACGGCAACCGCAACGACAAGATCCCGGTGATCGAACCGCTGCCGGTGTACGGCATGTACATGCCGGATGCCATCGCCTCGTATCAGTTCAACGGCAAGACCTACCTCATCACCGCCAACGAAGGGGATGCCCGCGAATACATTTATGAAACTGACAGCGCCACCTGCACCGGTGCCGGTCATGAAGATCTCGGTGATGGCGAGTGCCTGTCGTT
>CAMLKQ010000206.1 GCA_946480585.1 uncultured Kangiella sp. | reverse complement strand
GCGCAAGGCAAACACGCCGAGCACGCTGCCGGCGACCGGAAAAGGCGTCAGCACGCCGGACCAAGACTCGCCCAGCAGCGCGGCCAGCGCCGTCAGCGACACCACCAGCGTCGCGGCCGCGGCCATGCGCCAGATGAGCTCGATGCGCGCGAGCGGCTGCGCGGCGTGCTGGCTGTGCAGGCGCGGAAACCACGCCGGCGCCACGCTAATGGCCAGCACACTCAATACCGCGGCGACCGGCAAGTGTGGCGGCAGCAGCTGGCAAACACTGGCGACTGCCAAAAACACCAGCCAGCCGGCCGGCAAGCACAGCCACCACGGCCAGTGCCGGGCCAGCCAGCAAAAACTCAGGCAGTAAGCGATCAGCGCCAGCAGTCCGTACAGCGTCGACAGCGCCGCCTGTGCGGCAAATTCAGGTCCGTGTTGCACGGTCAGAAACAGCAAGATCGGTCCGGCAATGATCGGAAACCCGGCCAACAGACCCGCCACCCGCGCACCCCAGCGGGCACCGGCCAGGCTGACCAGCACGATCAGGGTCGGCACCAGTGTCAGTTTCAGCAGCAATAACATCGGGTCGGCGCGCAGGGCAGATGGCGGGTGCGGCAGTCTACGCAGTTGCGGCGCGGAAAAGCAGCGCCATGACCTTTGGCACTGTCGCCGATAGACCGGTTCAGTCAGCATTCACGACGTCTGTTCAGGATCACCGAGGTGGTCGCTGATGACCCAACTGCAGGATGCCAACGGGAGTGTGAGTCGCAATGAATATGTCGTGTTTTATCGTTCGTTCGCTGGTGGTCGCGGCCGGCGTGATGGCGGTTTCGGTGTCGGAAGCCGAAACCAATCGCTACGCCAATCAAGCGTATGCCGGTCCGGAGGCCACAGTCGCGCTTTTGCTCAAGCCGGACACCAGCATGCGCGAAGCACAAACCTTGATAGGCCAGCTGCAAAGTCGTCATGACGACTTCGAAACCGTTGTTGAGTTACTTGAAGAAGCGGCTGACGACGAGAACGCCGGGGCCATGACCCATTTGCGTTTTGGCCAGGCCAGTTGCCAGCTGATCAACCATCCCGATACCGGCATGCTCAGCAAAGCCGGCTTGGCAGGGGATTGCAGAGATGCCTTTGAACGCGCGACCCAGCTTGATCCGACCCTGCTGCTGGCGTGGCAGGGGCTGTTTGACTTCTATCGGCAAGCACCGTCGATAGCGGGCGGTGGCATCGACAAAGCCGAAGCTGTGGTGGCGAAGATTGCCCAGATTGACGCGGCCGAAGCCGAGCAGGCGCGCGCAACACTGGCGGCGCAACAAGAGCAGTTCGACAAAATGCGCGGTCACTTTGCCAAAGCGGCTGAACTCAATCCTGCCAAGGCCGAAGAATACCGTTTCCGTGAAAGCATGACCTTGGTGCGCATCGAACAATACGAGGCGGCATACGAAGTACTTGGCAGCTTGCTGAAGACAACCGATGCCGAGCTGGCAGCACAAGTGCAATATCAACTCGGCCGTACCGCCGTGGTAGCCGCCAATCCGGCGTGGTGCGCAGCGGCCGAAGGGCACTTGCGGGCCTACCTGGCGCGCACCGATCTGACCACCGATATGCCAGCCAAATCCTGGGCGGCGTTCCGGCTCGGTCAGGTCTACGAATTGATGGGCAAGGCCGAGTTGTCGCGCCAGCAATACCTGTGGGCGGCCAGTCAGCAGCCGGACGAGCCGTTGAAAGCCGAGCTGAAAAAGAAAGGCATCAAAGCCTGATCGGCTAGTGGAAAAAAATCGAACAAACGCACCAGAAATGGTGGGCGCTTTGGGCTACGCTTGAACCAGTTTCTGCTCCTGAGGCGCTCACCATGTTTCTTCGAACCCTGCTAACCGCATCCCTGTTGACCTTGCTGATGGCCTGCTCCGGCGAAGCGCCGCCGACCGAACCGGCCAGCGACGCGACGACGCCTGCAGCAACCGGCAACGAGGCGACGACCGCAGCGGCCGCGCCGACGGGCAGCTGTGCGCTGGTGATGGGCTGGGATCCGTACGAGCCGTATCAATTCGCCGATTCGGACGGCAATGTCCGCGGGCTCGATGTCGAGCTGGTCAGCGAAATGGCCAAGGACGCCGGTTGCAGCCTCAGTTTTGTCCAGAAAGATTGGGCCGGCCTGATCGGCGACCTGCGTGCCGGCTCGATCAGCATTCTGGCCGGTGCCTCGCGGGTGGCCGAGCGCGAAGCGTTTGCCTTGTTCTCGCAGCCGTACCGGCAGGAAACCTTCTCGCTGTATGTCCGGGCCGGCGAAAATGATCGCTGGCGCGCCGACTCGCTCGCCGAACTGGTCGGTGGCGAGAAAAAAATGCGCATCGGCATCACCGACGGCTACGTCTACGGCAGCGAGCTCGAACAGCTGCTCGATGATGCCGCGTTGAGCCCGCAGTTTGTCTCGGCGCCGTTCAGCGAAGCGCACGCCGCCAACATGCTGGAAAACAAGATCGACGGCATGCTGGAAGATCCGTTCGTTGCCGCTGCGATGATCAGCCGGAAAAAGCTGTCCGACGATATTGTTCGCAGCGCGTTCCAGATCAAGACCGGCGAAGTCAGCCTGATGTTCAGCAAGGCTTCGGTTGCACCAGACACCGTCGCAGCGTTTGACAAAGCGCTGGCGGCGATGCGTCAGGACGGCCGCTACAACCAGATCATCCAGCGTTATCTGCCGTAAAAAAAGCGAAACGAAAACGGCGGCCCCTGGCCGCCGTTTTCGTTTGTGATCTCACGCAACTGCCGGTTCAGCCGAGCTCGCCTTGGGCGCGCAGCAAATCGATCCAGTCGCAATGAAAGCGCGCCGGGTCAACGCCGCGTTGACGGTATTCCTGATAAACCGCGCGCGCCATGCCTTCCGAACCGCTGACAAATATCTCGAAGCCGCTCAAATCCGGGTGACTCAGACAGGCAAGCTGATGCGGCAAGCCAACCGCGCCATGCCAGTCGTCGCTGGCCTGACTCAGCACCGGTGTGTAATGCAGGCGCGGATGCTGTTTGGACAGCGCCAGCAAGGCCTCATGCCAATACAAATCGGCCACCGTCTGGGCGCCCCAGAACAGGTGCAAGGCGCGCGTTTCCGCCCGCGCCAGTGACGATTCGATCAGCGCTTTCATTGGCGCAAAACCGGTGCCGCCGGCGATCAGCAGCAGCGGCCGATCATTGTCCGGCAGCCGGCCGTTGCCGAACGGCAATTCAATGGTGACGACGCTGCGGGTTTGCAGATGGCGCACCACTTCCAATGCCGACTGGTGATTGGCCACGGCGCGGATATGCAGCTCGATCTGGCCGGTTTGCTCCGGCGCGCTGGCGATCGAAAACGCCCGCGCGACGGTGCCGTCGCCAGCCGGATCCGGCATCAGCAATTGCAGGTACTGGCCAGCGTGAAAGCCGACCGCGGCGTGCGCCGGCAGCGCCAACAATACCCGCCAGGTGTCATCGCTGAGCGCACTGACTTCCTGGACACGACAACTGAATTTGTTCACGGCGAACTCACCGGGCGCCCGGACATCGCGCCACTCAATGACAGCATCGGACAGCGGTCGGGCCATGCACAGCAACACATAGCCATCGGCAATTTCCTGTTCAAACAAACCATACGGGGTGACATCATCTTCGTAGCCGAGCTGGCCGTTCAGCACCCGGCCGCGGCAGATGCCACACGCGGCCTGCTGGCAGGCATGTGGCGCGTCGTAACCGAGTCGCAGCGCCGCGTCGAGCACGCTCTCGTCAGCGTCAACCTGCAAGCAATGACCACTCGGTTGCAGCGTCACCGAAAAGGTTTTGCTCACGGCGTCAATCCAGCCCGAGCTGCTGCCAGATCGCGTCCACTTTCTGTTTCACCGACGGCGTCATCGTGATCGGCGTGCCCCATTCCCGGCTCGTTTCGCCCGGCATCTTGTTGGTGGCATCGATGCCCATCTTCGAACCGAGGCCGGACACCGGCGAGGCGAAATCCAGATAATCGATCGGCGTGTTGTCGATCAGCACCGTGTCGCGGCTCGGGTCGACGCGCGTGGTCAGCGCCCACATCACATCGTTCCAGTCGCGGGCATTGACGTCATCATCAGTGACGATGATGAACTTGGTGTACATGAACTGGCGCAGGAAACTCCAGATGCCGAGCATCACCCGCTTGGCGTGGCCGGGGTACTGCTTCTTCATCGTCACCACCGCAAGCCGGTACGAGCAACCTTCCGGCGGCAAATAGAAATCGGTGATTTCCGGAAACTGCTTGCGCAGGATCGGCACGAACACTTCGTTCAGCGCGACGCCGAGAATGGCCGGTTCATCCGGCGGCCGACCGGTGTAAGTCGAGTGATAAATCGGGTCTTTGCGCATCGTGATGCGCTCGATGGTGAACACCGGAAACGATTCGACTTCGTTGTAATAGCCGGTGTGATCGCCGAACGGGCCTTCCGGCGCCAGGTCATCCGGATAGATATGGCCTTCGAGCACGATCTCGGCTGACGCCGGCACTTGCAGATCGCTACCGAGCGCTTTCACCACTTCGGTCTTGGCGCCGCGCAGCAAGCCAGCGAATCCGTATTCACTCAGGTTGTCCGGCACTGGTGTTACCGCGCCGAGAATGGTGGCCGGATCGGCGCCGAGCGCCACACAAACCGGGAACGGTTTGCCGGGGTTGGCTTTCT
>CAMLKQ010000205.1 GCA_946480585.1 uncultured Kangiella sp. | reverse complement strand
CTGCGGATGGCGACCGAAACCGGCAGCCAGATCCCGCTCGAACCGGGCGATCTGCGTGATCTGCCGGCCTCGGCGGAATATATGGAAGAGCTTTTTGTGCATATGCAGCGGGTATTGCTGCAAGTAGAGTTCCTGAAACCGACCGCTTCGGAAAAGCTGTTCGAGCGCCTGCGCCGGCTTTATTTGCGCGCGCGGCCGAGCATCCGCGAGGTCAACATCCTGCGCGGCACCTTGCGGGCGGTGGAAGAGAAGGTGACGGGTGGGGCTGCTGATCAAGGCTCCGCCGGCGCCGATACGGCACAAATCGACAAGGATTGAGCATGTTTGCCCGGATTCGCGAAGACATCCGCAATGTGCTGGCGCATGACCCGGCGGCTCGCAACGCCTGGGATGTGCTGACCAATTACCCCGGCCTGCAAGCCATTTGGTGGCAGCGGCTGACCCATCGGCTCTGGCGTTGGAACCTGCGCTGGCTGGCGCGCTGGATCTCCGGCCTCATCCGCTGGCTGACCGGCGTTGAAATCCACCCCGGCGCCAAAATCGGCCGCCGTGTGCTGATCGATCACGGCATGGGCGTGGTCATCGGCGAAACCGCTGAAATCGGCGACGACTGCACCCTTTATCAGGGCGTCACGCTCGGTGGCACCAGCCTGCATCACGGCAAGCGTCACCCGACCTTGGGCAAAGGCGTAGTGGTCGGTGCCGGTGCCAAGGTGCTCGGATCGTTCACGGTCGGTGACGGCGCCCGCATCGGCTCCAATGCCGTGGTGGTGCGTGAAGTGCCGCCCGGCGCGACCGTGGTCGGTATTCCCGGCAAGGTGCTCGGCGCCGAAGAAAAGACGGAAGAGGGCTTCAAGCCATACGGCGTCGATACCGGCATGCGCGATCCCTTGTCGCCGGCGCTGGCCAGCCTGCTGCAACACATCGCGGCAACTGACGCCCGGATGAAACTGCTCGAGTCAGCGCTGCGTAGCAACGGCATCAAGCTCGAGTGCGAGGACCTGCCGAGTCTGGATAAACGGGCGTTCCAGCCACTGCTGGACGAACGGGATGCCAGCGGCATCGATTACCAGATCTGATTCACTGCTTTATGTTTGAACTTTAATAAGCTGATTTTAAAAGAGAATAGCTGTTCTACTTCATGTGATGTCTGAGCATCGCCAAGCGCCGAGATAATTTACTAAATCACTCGGTCTTTGTATAATTGCCCGAGTTCCACACTCAGGCTTTCGGGCCGAACTGGCGGTTGCGTTCCAGCCGCCCCGGACAGGGCAGACATCATGAAGCTGAGCACGAAAGGGCGTTACGCCGTCACCGCGATGCTGGACTTGGCACTGCATACCGAGCAGGGCCCGGTGGCATTGGCCGAGGTCTCGGCGCGGCAGGGCATTTCGCTGTCGTATCTGGAGCAGTTGTTCGCCCAGTTGCGGCGCGAAGGGCTGGTCACCAGCGTCCGCGGTCCCGGTGGTGGTTACCGACTCGGCCGGCCGGCCGAGCAGATCAATGTTGCGGAAGTGATTGCCGCGGTGAATGAAAACATCGACGCGACCCGCTGCGGCGGTCATGGCAATTGCGATGACGGCGAAGAGTGTCTGACTCACCGGTTGTGGCTCGATTTGAGCAACCAGATTTACAACTTCCTGAGCGGCATCAGCCTGGCGGAAGTGGTGGCGCGGCGCGAGGTCAAGCAGATCGCGCAGCGTTTGCAGACCCGCGGTGACACGAAAGACAACCGCGAGTTGAAAATTGATCAGGCGCGACGGATCGCGATTGAATTTGACGAATCCACTCCGGTCGTTGCCGCTCCGCGCGCAACCACCGGGGTTTGAGGTGGAGTGAACCGCATCATGAAATTGCCTGTGTATCTCGATTACTCCGCGACCACGCCGGTTGACCCCCGGGTGGCGGAAAAAATGATGCAGTACCTGACCGAAGACGGTCAGTTCGGCAACCCGGCGTCGCGCTCGCACAAGTTTGGCTGGCAGGCGGAAGAGGCCGTGGAAGAGGCGCGTCAGTTTGTCGCCGAACTCATCAATGCCGATCCGCGTGAAATCGTCTGGACCTCAGGCGCCACCGAATCGGACAACCTCGCCATCAAGGGCGTTGCCGAGTTCTACAAGGACAAAGGCAAGCACATCGTCACCTGTAAGACCGAGCACAAAGCAGTGCTCGATACCTGCCGTTATCTGGAAGGCCAAGGTTACGACGTGACCTATCTGGATCCGGAACCGAACGGCCTGGTCGATCTGGCCAAGCTTGAAGCAAGCTTGCGTCCGGACACGATTCTGGTGTCGATCATGCACGTCAACAACGAGATTGGCGTGATTCAGGATATCGACGCCATTGGTGCGATGACCCGCGCCCGCGGCATCCTGTTCCATGTCGATGCCGCGCAATCGACCGGCAAGCTGCCGATCGATGTTGAGAAAACGCCAGTCGATCTGATGTCGCTGACCAGCCACAAAACCTACGGACCGAAAGGTATCGGCGCGCTCTATGTGCGCCGCAAGCCGCGTGCTCGTATCGCGCCGCAGATGCACGGTGGTGGCCATGAACGCGGCATGCGTTCGGGTACTTTGCCGACCCATCAAATCGTTGGCATGGGCGAGGCCTACCGTATCGCCAAGCTGGAAATGGCCGCTGAAAACGAGCGCCTGCTGCGGCTGCGTCACAAACTCTGGAACGGCATCAAGGATCTGGAAGAAGTGCACCTGAACGGTGACGCGGATCGCCGTATCGCCGGCAACCTCAACGTCAGCTTCAACTATGTCGAAGGCGAGTCGCTGATCATGGCGCTCAAGGATCTGGCGGTGTCGTCCGGTTCGGCCTGTACCTCGGCCAGTCTGGAGCCGTCGTATGTGCTGCGCGCGCTCGGTCGCTCCGATGAACTTGCGCACAGCTCGCTGCGCTTCACCATCGGCCGATTCACGACCGAAGAGCAGATCGATTTTGCCATCGCCGAAATCCGCAAGGCGGTGACTCGGCTGCGCGAAATGTCGCCGCTCTGGGAAATGTACAAAGACGGCGTCGATCTGTCCAAGGTCGAGTGGGCGGCACACTGAGCTGGCAAAGATTGCCGCGATGGTGGGCAGCGAAATGCGCCTGCCATTTCGGGTAAGCAGATAACAATGGCGACGACGTTTTCAGGCCCGAATGCGGCGCGCCAGAACGTATTGAAATTTGACGAGGTCTACCATGGCGTACAGCAACAAGGTTATCGACCACTACGAACATCCGCGCAACGTCGGCTCGCTCGACAAGAATGATGTCGATGTCGGTACCGGTATGGTTGGCGCACCGGCTTGCGGTGACGTCATGAAGCTGCAGATCAAGGTTGGCAAGGACGGTCGCATCGAAGATGCCAAGTTCAAGACCTACGGCTGCGGTTCGGCAATTGCCTCGTCGTCGCTGGTGACCGAGTGGGTCAAGGGCAAGACGCTGGACGAAGCTGCCCAGATCAAGAACACCGACATCGCCCAGGAATTGGCGTTGCCGCCGGTCAAGATCCATTGCTCGGTGCTCGCCGAAGATGCGATCAAGGCAGCGGTGGCCGATTACAAAGCCAAGCGCGATCAGACCAGCAATTAACCGACAGGATCGCGACACCTTGGTGCCGCGATCGGGAGCAGGGCAGTGGCGATCAGTTTGTCAGACAGTGCCGCCGAGCGGGTGCGCAAATTCCTGGCCAATCGTGGCAAAGGGCTTGGCGTGCGCCTCGGTGTCAAAACCACCGGCTGTTCGGGTCTGTCGTATGTGCTCGAATTCGTCGATGAAGTGAACGAGGCCGAAGATGCCGTGTTCACTGACAAGGGCGTCAACGTCATCATCGACAAGAAGAGTCTGGTGTTCCTCGATGGAACCGAGCTCGATTTCACCCGTGAAGGTTTGAACGAAGGTTTCAAGTTCAACAACCCGAACGTCAAGGGTGAGTGCGGTTGCGGTGAGAGCTTTACCGTCTGATGGCTGACGCGGCGACAGACAATGGTCATTTTGCGCTGTTCGGTCTGGCACCGGGTTATGCGCTGGATCGCGACGAGCTCACCCGGCGCTACCGCGAGCTGCAGAAGGCGGTGCATCCGGATCGCTACGCCAATGCCGGAGAAAGCGAACGCCTGATGGCCGTCAGTCAGGCCGCGCGGATCAACGATGCGTATCAGACGCTGCGTGATCCAATCAGCCGGGCCCGCTATCTGCTGCAGCAGTTGGGTGGCAGCTGGCAGGACGAGCAGACCATGCAGGACAAGGCCTTTCTGTTCGAGCAGATGGAGCTGCGCGAAGAACTCGAAGGGCTGCAGGACGAGCGCGAACTCGAAGCGCTGGAAGCCTTCGCGAAGCGGGTGCGGGCGCTGGAACTGGCGCAGGAGCAGCGCTTGGCGCAGGCATTCGCTGATTTGTCGCAGCTGCATTTGGGGCAGGGCCGTAGCGAGATTCAGAAACTGATGTTCTTCCGCAAACTGCGGGAGGAAACCGAGCACGAAATTCACGCCGTGCTGGACGAAAGCTGAGCGCGCCGACTGCGGCGCGTTTTCATTTGCCGACTGGTTTTGCTGGCAATTGCTGCCGCGGCCGATCGGGTTTGCGTAGCGACATCGACGTTCGGCAGCGCCGTGCGGACGATGTGACGAGGACATTCATGGCGCTTTTACAGATCGCCGAACCGGGCATGAGCACGGCGCCGCATCAACA
>CAMLKQ010000204.1 GCA_946480585.1 uncultured Kangiella sp. | reverse complement strand
CTGTAATTGCTGCCGGCCATTGCCGACAGGTTGAAGCGCCGGCTCGGTGACCAGCGTAAGCCGCCGGCGCTGTAGTCGCCGTTGCGGTCGCTGTCGTAACCGCCGAGCTTGTTTTCGCTGCGGCCGGCGCGGGCCAGCAAGGCCAACGCGCTCGAGGTCTGGTAAGCCACATCAAACTGCGCTTGCCGGAAATCCGGGTCGGTCAGTTCGTCACTTTTCCGGTCCAGATAGCGTCGGCTGGCGCTCAGTCGCCAGTTGAGTGATGAACGCATGCCATAGTTGTCGAGCAGAAAACGGTAGTTTTCGCCGTCGGCATTGCTGAGCAGATCGGTGTTGGTTTCGTCGCCGCTGTCGTAGTCGTTGACGGTGCGCTCGGCGCGCGCTTCCAGATTGATGCCGGCACGGCTCGCGTATTTGATGAATGGCGCGATGCTGTAGGTCGAGTAATCGACCCGGTCGCCCGACAGCGCGATGTTGTCGTACGACAATTGGGAGTTCTGCGAGACGATGCGCTGGCCGGCATTGCCGTTGACATCAAGATAGAAAAACGACGGCAGCAAGGTGGTCGTGCTGGACAGCTGCAGCTGGGGATTACTCTCGCTGCGATCGCCGTCTTCGTTGGCGCTGCCATCGCGGTAATACAGATTCTGGGCGTTGGCGCGGAAATTCAGCTTCAGCGCATCGTTCTGGCCACGCAAAGTAAAGCCTGGCGTGATCTCCGTTACCCAATCGGCGCTCGGGTCTTCCTCGGCCAGCGCGATGTTGTCGGAATAGATTTCCCGCAGCATCAGCGTGGGCGTGAAGTCCCAGCGTTCGGCCGCCACTGGTCCGGCGGCGAGCGCAGAAACCGGCAGCAAACAACGGAGGAGGGCGCGTGCACGCATCGGCTCAGTATCCGTAACCGGAACCGTAGCCATAGCCGTAGTAGCCCGGGTCCATTTCGTGCCGGGTTTTGTTCAGGACAAAGCCGACCGCGGTTTCCGGCAGGGTGCCCAGCCGTTCAATCGATTCGCGCACGTCGGAGCGGGTGGTCCGCTCGGCTTCCACGACGATGACGATCTGGCCCATCAAATGGGCGAGCACACTGGATTCGGTAGTGGGTAGCAGCGGCGGCGAATCGAAAATCACGATGCGATCGCGATAGCGGCTGGACAGCTCTTCGGTCAATTGCTGCATTGCCTTCGATGCGAGCAATTCCGTCGACAAATGGTGCGGGGTGCCTGCCGGCAGAATGGTCAGGGTCGGCAGTTCGGTTTTGATCAGCAGTTCGCCGACGTCGAGCGTCGGATCAATAAGGTGATCAACCAGACCTTTTTCGGCGCTGAAGCCGAGCAGATTGCCAAGTGATGGCCGCACCACGTCGGCATCGACCAGCAGTACGGTCTTGTCGCGCTCGGCGGCGATGCTGAGCGCCAAATTGGCGGCGGTGAAGGTTTTGCCTTCGCCCGGGTGCGAGCTGGTCACCATGATCAGGTTGGCGTGCTTGAGCACGCTGGTGCCTTTGCCGGCTGCGTTCATCAGCAGCGGTCGCTTGATGTGCCGGTACTCTTCCTTGATCTTCGAGCGAGTGGCATCCGGCACCACCATGCCGGCCTGACGCAGGCGCTCTTCATCCAGTTTCAGCAGCGGTTTGCTGTCTTCACTTGGTCGATGCAAGTTGGCTACCGGGCGCGGGCTTTCCGGCTCCAGCTCGTCGCTACGTTTTTCGCCTTTGTTGTCTTGCTGAGCCAGACGGGCGGCGGCGCGTTCGATCAAATCCATTTGTTCGTCCTCACATCAGGAACCGAGCAGTGCGCGACCGGCGGTCTGCAGGTACAGCAGGCCGGCATAAACCGGCAACAACGTCAAGGCGAGGCCCAGGAACACCCAGTTCTTCATCCGACGAATGCTTTCTGCGCGCGGGCTCAGCACCATCGATACCGTTCCGAGCACCGGAATCTGCATCGATTGCATCAACAGCTTCGGGTTGTCGAACGTGCTCAAAATCTGCGAGATCAGCAGTGCGACCGCAAAGCCAGCACCGATCGCGCCGGCCAGCACGCCGGACAGCAGCAAGGTGCGGTTCGGGCCGGACGGTTGCGGTGGGACCCGCGGCGGATCGATCACCTGGAATTTAACGTCATTGGTGTTCTGATCGCGGTCCTGGGAAATGCGGGCCTGTTCGCGCTTCTGGATCAGCTTGTCGTAGTTTTCTTTGGTGACGTTGTAGTCGCGGTCGAGCTGAGCGAGCTCCACTTCGATCTGCGGCAGGATGTAGACCTTTTTGTCCAGATCCTGCGACCGGGCACGCAACTCGGCGACCTTGGTCCGCAACGAGGCGCTGCGCGCTTCGGCTTCGCTCAGCGAAATTTTCAACTGTTGATAAACCGGGTTGGTGTCGAGCGGGCCGCTGGCGGTGAAGCCGCCGCCGGCTTTCAGTGCTTCGGCTTTCTGTTCCTGCAACTCGGCGATGCGATTGCGGGTGTTGACCACGTCCGGGTGTTTGTCGGTGAAGCGGGTCAGCAGTTCATCGAGCTGTTGTTGCAGCCGGCTGATCCGGCTGTCCAGTTCCGGCACGTTGGCGCTGACTTTCGGCGCTTGCACCATGCCGAACGTCGGGTCTTCGCCTTGCAGCTGCCGGCGCAATTCGTTGGCCAGATTTTCCGACTGACGCAGTTCCAGCTCGGCTTCTTCGACCGCTTGCCGCGATTCTTGCAGACGCTGGTAATAATCTTTGCCCTGCTCCGGCATCAGGCCAAGGTTTTTGCGCTTGAATTCTTTCAGCCGGTTTTCCGACTCGGACAGCCGCTGGGCGTACTCCTCAATCTGACGATCCAGAAAGCGTTGCGCGCTGTCGGTGTCCTGACGGGTGTCGCCAAGTGCCTGCTCGATGAACAAATTCAGCAGTGACTGCACGACCCGCTTGGCCATGGTCGGGTCATCGGCTTGATAGCTGATGGAATACAGATCGTTGTTGCCGGCGCGGCGGAACTGAATGTTCTTTTCCAGGTTCTTGATCAGCGCTTCGAACTCGGCGTCATTCGACACTTTCAGATCGAGATCGGCACTGCGGACGACTTTTTCCAGATTCGGCCGGGCCAGAATGGTTTGCTGCAGTTGCCGTACCCGTTCCGGCGCGGCAACCGGCACCGTCATGTCATTGAGTAGCGGCTGCAACACCGAATAGGTGTCCACCTGTACCCGGGTTGTCGCCTGGTACTGATCCGGCATGTGCATGACGAAAGCCCAGCCGGCGATGCAAACCGACCAGGTGACCAGCAAGGCATACCAGCGCTGGCGCCAAATGCCGCGCAGATAGCTGAGAATCTGTTCAATAACATCCTGCATAGGTGCGTTCCATGCGTATCAGGGCCACTGGCGTCGGCGCATCCCTGCGTGCCAGCGGCGAATGATCAGAAGAAGGCTTCGGGAATGATGATGATGTCGCCCGGCAGCAGTTCGGCATTGGCACTGATGTCGCCATCGCGAATCAGATCTTCCAGCCGGACACTGTATTGCTGTTGCTGGCCATCGACGATGCGGACGACGACGGCGTCGTTGCCGTCAGCAAATTCGGTCAGGCCGCCGACGGTGATCATGACGTCGAGCAAGGTCATGTTCTGGCGATAGGACAGCGATTGCGGCTTGGCGGCTTCACCGACCACCCGGACCTGCTCCGAGTACGGCCCGACAAAGCCGGTCGCGGTCACGGTGACGATCGGGTCCTTGATGTAGTTGCCGAGCGCCTTTTCCATGTCCCGGGCCAGCTGGGTCGGGGTCTTGTTGGCGGCCATGACGTCTTCGACCAGCGGGGTCGTGATGCGGCCGTCCGGCCGCACGGTGACGCTGGAGCTGACATCCGGGTTGCGCCAGACAAAAATGCTGAGGCCATCGCCCGGGCCAATCAGATACTGGTACTGGGCCGGGTCGGTGGTGAACGGTTGCTTCGGGGCAGCGCTCGGCAGCGGCTGGATACCACTGCAGGCGGCGAGCAGGCCGGTAGCGGCCAAAATGGCGAAAAAGCGGGTGGCGTGGCGCATACGAGGGATCCTCTCTTTCCTTTGCTTGCCGATGGGCTCCGTCCCAAGGCCGCTATTGTGGGCGCGGCACATGAAATTGGCAAGAAAGCTGACAACGAGTGTAAATGACGCACTGCAGCACCAGTTTGCAATGGCCGTCTAAACGTGCGAAAGTCGGACCATTCCTGCACCAAAATCACCCCATCGAGGCCCGCTGTGACTGTCCGCGAATCGCTCGGCAAAGACCGTATCCGCTTTCTGCTGCTGGAAGGCATCCACCCGAAGGCCGTCGACTACCTGAAGGCCGATGGCTACACCAATATTGGCTACTTCGAAAAATCGCTGCCGCCGGAGCAGCTCGAAGCCGAGCTCGCCCAGGCTCATTTTGTCGGCATTCGCTCCAATACCCAGTTGACGGCCGATCTGCTTAAGAAGGCGACCAAGCTGAATGCGGTCGGTTGCTTCTGCATCGGCACCAACCAGGTGGATCTCGACGCCGCGCAAGCGCTCGGCATTCCGGTGTTCAACGCGCCGTTTGCCAACACCCGTTCAGTCGCCGAACTCGTGCTCGGTGAAATCATTCTGTTGCTGCGCCGAGTGCCGGAAAAAAGCGCGGCCGCGCATCGCGGCGAGTGGCAGAAAGCAGCGAACGGCTGCTTCGAAGCGCGCGGCAAGACGCTTGGCATCATCGGCTATGGCCACATCGGCACCCAGCTCGGCATTCTGGCCGA
>CAMLKQ010000203.1 GCA_946480585.1 uncultured Kangiella sp. | reverse complement strand
ACTTCCCAGGTGTTCAGGATCTTGCCGCGCAGCGGCATGATGGCCTGGAACTCTTTGTCGCGCGCTTGCTTGGCCGAGCCGCCGGCGGAATCGCCTTCCACCAGAAACAGTTCCGATTTCATGATGTCGCTGCCGGCGCAGTCGGCGAGCTTGCCGGGCAGCGCCGGGCCTTGGGTGATTTTTTTCCGCTCGACTTTCTTGCCGGCTTTCAGCCGCTTGTTGGCGTTGGAGATGGCGAATTGCGCCAGCTCTTCACCGAGTTGCGGGTTGTTGTTGAGCCAAAGCGAGAACACGTCTTTGACCACACCGGAAACAAAGCTGGCGCATTCGCGTGATGCCAAGCGCTCTTTGGTCTGGCCGGCGAATTGCGGTTCTTTGATTTTGACCGACAAGACGTAAGAGATTTTTTCCCAGATGTCTTCCGGTGCCAGTTTGATGCCGCGCGGCAGCAGGTTGCGCAGCTCGCAGAATTCGCGCATGGCTTCGGCGAGACCCTGACGCAAGCCGTTGACGTGGGTGCCGCCGAGTGCGGTGGGAATGAGGTTCACATAACTTTCACCAAGCAGCTCACCGCCTTCCGGTACCCAGGTCAGCGCCCAATCGACCGCTTCGTTGTCACTGGCGAGGGTGCCGCAGAACGGTTCTTGCGGCAGGCATTCGACGCCATCGAGCGTGCTGATGAGATACGCACGCAGACCGTCTTCGTAGTACCACTCGTCGCGCTCGTTGTCTTTGAGGTTGTCGAACACGATGCGCAGGCCGGGCGCGAGCACGGCTTTGGCGCGCAAGAGGTGTTTGAGTTTGGGGATGGAGAAATTGGCGGAATCGAAATACTTCGGGTCCGGCCAGAAGCGCACGGTGGTGCCGGTGACGCGTTTCGGCACTTCACCGATCACTTTCAATTCGGTTTTCTTGTCGCCGTTGGCAAAGCTGATGAAGTGTTCTTTTTGATCGCGCTTGACCTTCACTTCCACCTTGCTCGACAGCGCGTTGACCACCGAGATGCCGACGCCGTGCAGACCGCCGGAGAAGTTGTAGCTCTTGTTGGAGAACTTACCGCCGGCGTGCAGCTTGGTCATGATCACTTCAACACCGGAGACTTTTTCCTCCGGGTGGATGTCGACCGGCATGCCGCGGCCGTCGTCGACCACTTCGATGCTGTTGTCCGGGTGCAGTATGACGGTGATGTTTTTGCAGAAGCCGGCCAGCGCTTCGTCGACCGAGTTGTCGATGACTTCTTGCGCCAAATGATTGGGCCGGGTGGTGTCGGTGTACATGCCCGGGCGGCGTTTGACCGGGTCGAGACCGGAGAGCACTTCAATTGCGTCGGCGTTGTACTGCTGCGTAGCCATGGCGATGGAATCCTGCTTGTTGCGTGTTGCGGAGAGAGCCGGCGCCGGCCGGTGGGCCGGGTGCGGGCCGCGCGTGACCGCGGTGGTCGGTGCGCTGCTCACCGGCGGCATGGCGCCACCGGCGTTGGATACGTTTTGACCAACCGCGCGGGCTGGCACTGGGCCGGTATGGTCGCCGCTCAGCTGGCGCGGCGCAAGCTGCGGCGTTCTCGTCGTCGGCGGGTGACTTTCCGGGCTTATGCCATACTCTTTTGACTCAACTGCCACCCTTATGCATTGGACGGCATGCTTCCTTCCACTTGGACAAGCTGGTTGCCCAATCCGGTCCGCCGTCTGTCTGGCGTGCGCACGCGCATCTGGGCCGTGTTTCTGGCCGGCGCTGCAGTCACGCTGATCACCGCTGTTGTCGCCATTCTGGCGTTTCGCGCCGCCGACCGCGCCGCCAGCCGGGTGGTCGATGAAGACATCCCGACGCTGACCAATGTCTCGCTCGCGCTGGAACACGCCAACACCCTCGCCGGGCTGGCGCCGCTGCAGTACGCCTCGCGCAGTGAGGCCGAGCTGGAATTGCTGCAGCCGCAGCAGGACGATTATCTGCAAGCGCTGAAACTGGCAGTGCAGAACCTGCCGAACCCGACGTACCAGCAGCAGCTCGGCGGTTACGTGGAATCGCTGCAAACCAATCTGGAAGCCCTGAATCAGGTCACCACGGCGCGGGTGCGGTTGAACCGGCAGATTGATCAGCACATTGCCGCCGCCAGCCGGATCACCGATGCGCTGCGGCTCACCTTGTCGCCGCTCGCCGCCAGCTTGGCGGCGGCCGGTGGCCGTCAGCAGCAGCTGTATGCGCTGCAGGAAATCAAGATTGAGATCCACCTCGTCTATGGCCAGGTGAATCGGATGGGCTATGAGCCGGACCCGGTGCAGGTCAAGGCGCTGACCGCTGCCGTGCGCGATGGCCTGGATCGCATCGACCTGCGGCTGCAGCAGCTGCCGTCGGGCGGCGTGCGCGACGTGGTCATCAAGGCCCGCGGCGAACTCGAACAGATCGTTTTTGGTGAAAGGAATCTGCCGCTGCTGCAATCGAAACGGCTGGAAGCACTCAAGCAGAGCGAAGATCTGCTGGAGAGCAACCGGGCGCTGCTGTCGGCGCTGCAACGGTTGCAGCAGGACATCCAGAGCGATACCACCGGCAACGTCGCGCGCAGCGATCAGGCGATGCAGGATGCCTTTGGCGGCGCCCGGCTGGCGCTCGGGGTGCTGGCGTTGCTGACGGTGTCTGGCGCGCTGCTGCTCGGCTGGTTTTTTGCCGGCCCGCTGCTCGGCAACCGTCTGGTGGCGTTGGCGCACAACGTCGAAGACATGGCCGGCGGCAAGCTCGATACCACGATTCAGGATCGCGGTGATGACGAGATCAGCCGGCTTGCTGATGCGCTGCGGCAGTTCCAGAATTTGTCGCGCGAGCGCGCCCGCATCGAAAACGAATTGGCGCGGCTGGCCAACTTTGATGCGCTGACCAGCTTGCCCAATCGCCACCTGCTCAACCAGCGCGCTGAAGATTTGATCGACCACAGCGCGCGCGCCAACCTGCGCTTTGCCGTGCTGTTCATCGATCTCGATCGGTTCAAGCCGGTCAACGACAGCCAGGGCCACGAAGTGGGCGATCTGGTGTTGCACGAAACCGCCGGCCGGCTGCAAAACAGCGTGCGCCGCACCGACATGCTCGGCCGGCTCGGTGGCGATGAGTTTGTGCTGCTGATGGAGTTCGGCCACAACATCGGCGATGCCGAACTGGTCGCCGGCAAAATCATTGATGTGCTGCGCGAGCCGTTCCGGGTCGGTGACAAGCAGTTTTTTATCGGCGCCAGCATCGGCATTTCGCGCTACCCGGAAGACGGTCAGGATTTTGCCGAGCTGCTGCGCAAGGCCGATGCCGCGATGTACAACGCGAAAGCGCTTGGCGGCAACAGCGTGGCGATTTACCGGGAAGAAATGAACGTGGCGGTCAGCCGCCGGCTGGAACTGGAATCGGCCTTGCGGCGCGCGCTCGACACCGGCGAACTGGAAGTCTGGTATCAACCGAAACTCGATTTGCGCGACGGCAGCATTTGTGGCGCCGAAGCGCTGCTGCGCTGGCGGCGCGATGGCAAATTGATTTCGCCGGCCGAATTCATTCCGCTGGCCGAAGAAACCGGCCTCATCATTCCGATTGGTGCTTGGGTGTTGCAGCGGGCCGCCGTCGATGCTGTGCACTGGCGACGCTTGAGTCATGATCTGTTCACGGTGGCGGTGAACCTGTCATCGCGCCAGCTGGAGCACCCGGAGCAACTGGCCGCGCAAATTGAAACCGCAGTGCAGCAAAGCGAGCTGCCGGCCGGCGCGCTGGAACTGGAAGTGACCGAGAGCCTGCTGATGCAGAACCTGTCGAGCGCGAGCGAGTTGCTGACCCGTTTGCGCGAACGCGGCCACCGCATCGCGGTCGACGATTTCGGCACCGGTTATGCGAGCTTGAGTTACGTCAAGAACCTGCCGATCGACATTCTGAAAATCGATCAGACCTTTGTCCGCAACCTGCCGGATGATCCGGGCGATGTCGCGGTCGCCAGTGCGCTGCTTGGCCTCGGTGAAGCGCTGCATTTCACCATGGTTGCCGAAGGTGTCGAGACCGACGCGCAGCGCCAGTATCTGCGCGACCGCGGTTGTCAGATCATGCAGGGCTATCTGCTGTCGAAACCGCTGCCAGCGGCAGAGTTTGCTGACTGGTTGGCACAGCGACGCGCCGCCGCCTGAGCGAACAAGTGAGTGCGCAGTTGTGGGCGCCTGTAACGGCGTGTCAGCGCGCGCTGCCTGTGTTCAACGGAAACTGCTCGCGAAGCGGGCGAAGATTTCATTGCGCAGCGGTTCGCGCAGCGCTTCCTGTGATGACATTTCGGCCTGGGCAAGAAACTGCTCGGGCGGAAAGATGATCGGATTCTGGCGGACCGGCTCGGGCAGCAAGGCGAGCACGCGGCTGTCGACCGGCGACACGCCGAGCGCCACCACTTCCTGTGCGATCTGGGCCGGGTGCAGCAACCACTCCAGCAACTGTTCGGCAACGTCTGGCACCGGACAGTGGTTGGTGACGGCGTAGAAATCGCACCACAGCTCGCCGCCATCGTTCGGGTTGACGTAACGCAGATCCGGATCGTCCTGCGACAACCAATAGCCCGAGTCACTCCAGGCCATCGCCAGCCAATCACCTTTCACGATGGCGTCGTCGACTTCCGCGCTCATGGCGCGCAAATGCGGCCGGGCTTTTTTCAGCACCGCTTCGGCTTGCAGCAATTCGCTCGGCTTGGTGCTGTTGAGCGAATGGCCGTGGTAGCGCAGCGCGGCGCCGATCA
>CAMLKQ010000202.1 GCA_946480585.1 uncultured Kangiella sp. | reverse complement strand
GCCCGGCGCTCGATTTGACCATTCCGGTCGGCAAAGACTCGATGTCGATGAAGACCGTGTGGCAGGAAGACGGTAAGCAGAAAGCCGTGACCTCGCCGCTCAGTCTGATCATCTCGGCGTTCGCGCCGGTGCTCGATGCCCGCAAGACGATGACGCCACAACTGCAGGCGCTCGATGCCGACACCAGCCTGGTGTTCATCGATCTGGCCAACGGCAAACAGCGCTTGGGCGCATCGGTGTTGTCGCATTGCTATGATCAACTCGGCAACGAAACGCCGGATGTCGACAATCCGGCGCTGCTGAAAGGCTTCTTTGCCGCAATGCAGGCACTGAACGATGCCGGCAAGCTGCTCGCCTATCACGATCGCTCAGATGGTGGTCTGGTTACCACCTTGATCGAAATGGCCTTTGCCGGCCATTGCGGTGTCGATGTCGATGTCGCCGCACTCGGTGCCAACCACGCTGCTGCGCTGTTCAATGAAGAGCTCGGCGGCGTCATTCAGGTGCGCAATGCCGATCTCGCTGACGTGCAGGCGGTGTTGCAGCAGCACGGCATTGGCTCGGTCTGCCATGTCATCGGCAAAGCCAGCAAGCGCCAGCACGTGATTGTGCGCGCCGGCAGCAACGTGTTGCTGGATGAGCCGACCATGCAGCTGAAAACGATCTGGTCGAAAGTCTCTTATGAGATGCAACGCCTGCGCGACAACCCGCGCGGTGCGGAAGAAGAGTACGCCAGCAAGTGCGATGCCAATAACCCGGGCATCCAGCCGGTGCTGACCTTCAACCCGGCCGACGACATCGCCGCGCCGTTCATCGCCAAAGGCGCCAAGCCGAAAGTCGCAATCCTGCGCGAGCAGGGTGTCAACGGCCAGGTCGAAATGGCGGCGGCGTTCATGCGCGCCGGTTTCCGTTCGATTGACGTGCACATGAGCGACATTCTCGCCGGTCGCGTCTCGCTGAAGGATTTTGCCGGCGTGGTCGCCTGCGGTGGTTTCTCCTACGGCGACGTACTCGGTGCCGGTGGTGGCTGGGCCAAAAACATTCTGTTCCACGGTCGCACCCGCGATGAGTTCGCCGCGTTTTTTGCCCGTCCGGACAGCTTCGCGCTGGGTGTCTGCAACGGTTGCCAGATGATGTCGCAACTCAAGGACATGATCCCGGGCGCCGAGCATTTTCCGCGCTTTGTCCGCAACGCCTCGGAACAGTTCGAAGGTCGTTTCGTTCAGATGGAGCTGCAGAAGAGCCCGTCGCTGTTCTTTGCCGACATGCACGGTTCGCGCATTCCGGTCGCGGTCGCGCACGGCGAAGGCTATGCCGAAACCGCTACCGCGGCCGACGCGCTAGCGCTGTCGAACAGTGGTCTGGTTGCTGCCCGCTGGGTCGACAACTACGGCAAGACGGCGAGCACCTATCCGGCCAACCCGAACGGCTCGCCGCACGGCATCTGCTCGGTCACCAGTCGCGATGGTCGCGTCACCATCCTGATGCCGCACCCGGAGCGGGTTTTCCGCACCGTGCAGAACTCCTGGCATCCGGCCGAGTGGGGCGAAGACGGTCCGTGGCTGCGAATGTTCCGCAATGCCCGCCGTTACGTTGGCTAAGCACAGACGTAATATCGGTAGCAACGCAAAACGGGACCATGATGGTCCCGTTTTGTATTTTGTACGTAGCAAGCAGGCCGTTGCAGGAAACGGTATTTTTCAAAACCGGGGCCAATATCCGTAATTATTGCCCCGTTGAAATCTCTAAGATGCGTGCCATATTGACGACCTGACGAATCGGGTTCGTCCCCACTGTGGAGCGGTAAATGCTCAAGTTCACCTGTTGTGATGCCGTTCGGCAGTTTTCCTCGCAAGCCAATGCCCAGGTGCTGCGCGGCATCATGCGCGGTCTGGAAAAAGAATGCCTGCGGGTCACACCGACCGGTGATTTGGCGCAAACACCGCACCAGCGGGCGCTCGGCAGCAAGCTGACCCACGAATGGATCACCACCGATTACTCCGAAGCGCTGCTGGAATTCATCACGCCACCTAGCACTGACCCGGAATTTCCACTGGCCTTTCTCGACGAGATTCATCGCTTCACGGTCACCGCCATTGGTGACGAGCTGCTGTGGAGCGCCTCGATGCCCTGCGTGGTCGGTGATGACAACAGCATCCCGATCGCCGATTACGGCCCGTCCAACAAAGGCCGGTTCAAGTATGTGTATCGCGAAGGGCTGGGCCACCGTTACGGTCGCCACATGCAGACCATCGCTGGTGTGCATTACAACTGGTCGCTGCCGGATGCGTTCTGGCAGGCCATGATGAACGCCTGTGGCTGCGGTGGCATGAGCCTGCGCGAGTACAAGGACGCGCAATACTTTGCCCTGATCCGCAACTACCAGCGCTATTCCTGGTTGATTCCGTATCTGTTTGGCGCCTCGCCGGCGATTTGCCGCTCATTTGTCAAAGGCAAGAAAACCGAGCTGCTCGAATACTCGTCGCGCACGCTGTATGGCCCGCACGCGACCAGTCTGCGGATGAGCGACATCGGTTACCAGAACAATGCCCAGGCCGGTTTGCAGGTCGGCTTCGACAACTTGCGCGATTACACCGAAGCATTGGAGCGGGCCATCCGCACGCCGGATCCGTTCTACGCCAAACTTGGCGTCGAGGTCGATGGCCACTGGAAGCAGTTGAACGCCAATCTGCTGCAGATTGAAAACGAGTTTTACGCCGGTATCCGGCCCAAGCACACGCCGCTGAACGGTTACCGGCCGGCGAAAGTGCTGCGCGAATACGGCGTTGAATATCTGGAAGTGCGGCTGTTTGACCTAGACCCGTTCTCGCCACTCGGCGTCAACGCCGACATGATGCAGTTCGCCGATGTGCTGCTGATGATGTGCCTGTTCCGCGAGAGCCCGCTGATCACGGCGCGTGAAGATGCCGAGAACAAGGAGAACAAGCGCCGCGTCGTCATGCAGGGCCGGCATCCGGATTTGAGCTTGCTGGTCTACAACCGCGAGCACGAATTCCGAACGGTCGCCAATGAACTCTTTGACGACATGGATTCGTTCGCCGCCATGCTCGACACGGCTTATGACAGCCGCCGCTACAGCGAGACCATGCAGCGACTGCGTCAGCGCATTGCCGATCCGGAGACAACGCCGTCGGCAGCGATGCTGCGCGGCGCCCATGAGCACAATGGCTATTTTGTTTATGCGCATGAGCTCGCCAAGCAGCACAAGGCGAGTTTGTTGGCACGACCGCTGTCATCGGAGGCGCAAGGCCGGTTCCAGTTCGAGGCCACGCGTTCGCTGGCGGCGCAAGCCGAGATTGAAGCCCAGGACACTGGCAGTTTTGCTGATTACGTGGCGCGCTACTACGCCTGAACCTGTCACACGTTGAACGCAATACAGATTGAACCCGGCACAAGTTGAACTGGACCCTGAACAAGGTGAACTGAGCTGTGACTGATTTACAGATTCGTGCGGCGACCGCCGCGGATGCCGCGCAAATTCTCGCCTTCATCAGAGCGCTGGCGGTGTACGAAAAACTCGAACACATGGTGGTTGCGGACGAAGCGCAACTGCACAAAACGCTGTTCGGTGAGCGGCCGGCGGCGGAAGTGCGTATCGCGGAATGGCAGGGCCAGCCAGCGGGTTTCGCGCTGTTCTTTCACAACTATTCGACCTTTCTCGGCAAGCCGGGCATCTATCTGGAAGATCTGTTCGTGCTGCCGGAATTTCGCGGCAAAGGCATCGGCAAGGCTTTGTTGATTCATCTGGCGCAACTCGCGGTTGAGCGCGATTGCGGCCGGCTGGAATGGTCGGTGCTGGACTGGAACACCCCGGCTATCGACTTTTACAAGTCACTCGGTGCCGTGCCGATGGACGAATGGACGGTCTACCGCGTCACTGGCGATGCCTTGCCGGCACTGGCAGAGCTGCGGGCGTCGTGATGGTTCTGGCGGTCACCGCCAAGCGTAGCGCTCTGTAGGCGCTGTTAACACTTCGCAACACTCTGACCGGCGCCAAAGGCGCTGGTTGGAGACCTTGGCTTGTGTTGCCTTGGTATCCTCCCGGCCTGTCCTCAAGGGACTGTTCAGGAGAGAGACATGTTGCAGCGCAAGCATCCGGTCAAGAGTCTGCCGTTGGCACTCGCAGTGGCCGGTACCCTCACCGCATCGGCACTTCATGCCGCTGATGCGCCGGTGGTCGAGATTCCGTTTGAGCGGTTCACGCTCGACAACGGTTTGACCGTCATCGTTCATGAAGATCGCAAAGCGCCGATCGTCGCCGTCAACGTCTGGTACCACGTCGGTTCGAAAGACGAAAAGCCGGGCAAGACTGGTTTTGCCCACCTGTTCGAACACCTGATGTTCAACGGCACCGAAAACTATAACGACGAGTACTTCGGTCCGTTTGAAAAGGCCGGTGCCACCGATCAGAACGGTACCACCAACACCGATCGCACCAACTACTTCCAGAACGTGCCGACCACCGCCCTCGACATGGCGCTGTGGATGGAATCCGATCGCATGGGCCATCTGCTTGGTGCAGTCAACCAAGCCAAGCTCGACGAGCAGCGCGGTGTCGTCCAGAACGAGAAACGCCAAGGCGAAAACCAGCCATATGGCCGGGCGTTCGAATGGATCTTGAAGGGAGCATTCCCGGTTGGTCACCCGTATTCCTGGACCGTGATTGGTTCGATGGACGATTTGAACGCCGCCAAACTGGACGACGTCCATGAGTGGTTCAAGCAGTA
>CAMLKQ010000201.1 GCA_946480585.1 uncultured Kangiella sp. | reverse complement strand
CGCAAGGCGTTGAGTTTCTGCTCGACTTCATCGGCACGCATGTCGATGCCGATCGCGTAGCGGCCGTCACTGCCGGCAATCGGCGCATAGCCGGACATGAACGTGCCCCATTTGTCGTGAATGAGTTCGCGATCACAACTTGGCACCGAGAAGCCTTGCAACAAGGCTGGCGCATCGACCTCATAAATTTCGCCCGGTTCGGCCGGCGCATCCGGATCCGAGTCGAGCACAAAGCGCACCTGCTCGCCATCACGGCGCATCACGTAAATGAAGGCGATATCCGGATTGGAGCCGACCAGCTCACGCAGCAGCGCAATACCCTGACGATACGCCTCGCTGTCTTGGTCAGCGGCCGACTGGATCTGATCCAGCGTCGCCGGACTGACCGAGCGCGACAACAGTGCCGCGCTGTATTGCAGTCGGGTTTGCAGACTGCCGAGCAAGCTGTCAATGGCGCTGCGATAGAAGTAACTGCCAATGCTGCCGGACACCAGCACGATAGCGAGAAAATGGCTGAGAAAAAGCTTCATCCGGGTGCTGAAGACGATCCGTGGCATGCGCGGGACTTCCTGTTCAGGTGCTGGCTGTGTGCGTTTTTATGGGGCGCGGCAAATCGGAGTTGCCTCCGCAGCGGGCGCCAGCCTACCGGATTTCGCGCCGGCGCCACAGCCGACCATACCGCCAATGGCCGCCGCTGGGACGGTTTCGCTTGCCAGCGGCGGCATCAGCCGGCAAAGTCGGGCGCGTGCGGCCCAAGGCCGACCGGAATAGCCGTTTAATTTCTTATACAGCACCGGGAGCGCAGGATGCGTACATCATTTTTGCCACCGCTTTTGTCACCACGCATGGCTCGGCAGCAACAGCCCGCAGCCGGGCATCGAACCTGCTGGCGCTGGCTCGCAGCGATCGTGCTGACGCTGCCAGCCGTCACTGTCACAACCGCTGCCGACGCCACGCCCTCAGCTTTTTGCGAGACGCTGTTGCCAGTCGCCGAACTGCGCACCCTGCTCGGCAGCAAAGCCGCCGCGGTCGAACGCAGCGTGCGCGGCCCGGTAACGGAAACCGCGCAGCAATGCAGCCGGATCTATGCGCTACCACCGTTTGACCGGTTCAGTGACGAGCTCATCGTGTTGGTCACGCCGCGGCGCGGCGCGGCGACTCCGGCGGCAGCACGACAACAACTCGACGCCATGGCTCGCCACGCCGGCAAAGTGTTCGGCTTGTCGCAACCGGCAGGCATTGGTGAAGCCGCCGTGCATTTTCGCCGGCCCGATCCGCTCAGCAGCAGCCGCATGGAATTCAATCTGAGTTTCATTCGCGGCCCGCATCTGGTCGAGCTGAAATACCAGAGCGTCGATGACGGCAAGCAAAACAAGTTTGTCTACGAGTCCGTGGAGTTGGAGGCGCTGGCAAAAGCCATCGCCAGCCGGCTCTAGTCCCTGCGCTTTTTTGTCACAAGGAATGCGACCATGGCCTGCACGTTTCGCCACCTGCTGACTGCCGCTCTCATCGGCCTTGCGCTAAGTGTTGTCACGCCGCTGGCGTCGACCGCGCTGTACGCCGCAGAAGGAGAAGGATTTGATCTCGAACGCGAAGCCAAATCGCTACGACTGAAGAAGCACGACCTGCCGAATCTCAAGGGTGGCCAGTTCGCCGCCATCAAGGCGCAGGTAGGCGCGGAACAGGCGCGCATGTTGTTGCCCGGCCTGAACGTCATGCGGCCGGTTGCCATCACACTGCAAAGCACCGCCACCGACACGCCGCTGGAACTGCAGCTGGTCAAAACCCGTTGGCACAAACCGATCGCCCAATGCCGCACCGACAGCAGTGGCCGTTGCACCCTGAAAACGCGCACGCACGGCGATTTGGGTCTGGTGGTGGTCAATCCCGGTGGTAGCAAGGTGACGTTTGTGTTGGATGCCTTGATCGGCCCGAAACTGAAACTGCCGCCGAAACGGGTCGCCTGGGTTGCGCCAGAAGCAGCAGCGACCGGCAGCACGACATTGTGGTGGCTGCTCGGTGGCGGCATTGCCGTCGCGGTGGTCGGCGCGCTGCTCTGGCGGCGTTCGCAACGTGGCAGTGCCGCCGTGTTGTTGCTGGCGGCCTTGGCGATGTCGATGTCACCGGATCTCGCCCAAGCCGAGCCGGTACCCGGCGGCCCACCGCTGTATCCGGATGAGCTCAGTTTTGATCAGCTGATGGATGAACTCGGTCAACTCGGCGATGCCAGCGGCGAGCTCGGTGAACGCTTGCAGGACCTGTCGCAGCTCAGCGACATCGCCGCACAGATGAGCGGCATGTTCGAACGGCTCGGCCAAGTCGCCGAAGGACTCGGCGCGTTGCAAGGATTGCTCGACGGTTACGCTGCGCTGACCGACGCTGATGCGGCATTCCAGCCGGATATCGATGAGCGCGGCTTGCCGGATATACCGTCCATGTGCGCCAACAACCCGGCCTGCCAGCAATGCTTTGGCACGGCTCACAGCAAGTTTGTCGACGAACGGCTGTTGCTGGAAGAACTGCGCATCATCTACGACTCGACCCAGACCTTTGCCAGCGCCGCGCTGTCGTTCGGCGATACCGTGTCGGGTGTGCACGGGGTGTCGGGTCTGGCCTGGCAGAGCGAACGCCGGAAAATCGAAAAGTCGCTGACCGGCATGAAGGAAGCGTATGACCGCAAATACGCCGAGCTGATTGACCGGACCCATGAAGCCTTGCTCGGCATTTCCCGCTGCGAAGACCAGTTCGGCATGGAGGATTGGTACAACCGCTTCGGCTACATCTATTTCGAATTCCTGCGCGACAAATACAAGCGGAACTGACCTCATGTGGAAACGAATTGCAATAGCGGCAGGCTTGACTGTGAGCACGGCGAACTACGCCGATGTCATCAGCGATTGTCCGGGCTCGGTCTATGGCAAAGGCAAGAAAGCGATCTGTCTGCCGCTGGGTGATTTGTCGTTTGCCGATCAACTGGTCCGGTTCACGCCCGGTGAAAAGCCAGCCGATCCCGCATTCAGCGTCGGCGACGCCGCGCTTGGCACGCCAAATTACAAGAACACTCGCTCGCCAGATTTTGTCTCGCTCGGCTGTGATGGCGAGTTGGTACTGCAATTCACCGATAACGTGCTGGTCGACGTCGAGGGCATGGATTTGCACATCTTCGAAGTCGGCCCTTTCGTTGAAGCCACGGCCCTGTTCATTTCACAAGACGGGAGTAACTGGCTGCCGATCGGCGAAATCGAAGGCTCGCGCGCCGATGTTGACATCGCCCCGTTCATTCAACCGGGCGAGCGCTACAACTACGTCATGCTGCGCAACAGCGGCAAAAGCTGTGGCGGCAAACACGGCGGTGCCGATATTGATGCTGTTGCAGCGGTCGGCGCCGAAATCCGGCTGTCGCTGAACAGCGCGGTCTTGTTCGATGTCGGACAGGCCAGCCTGAAACCGGAAGCGAAAACCGAACTCGACGCGCTCGCTGGCAAACTCGCCGATTACGGTGCCACCGCCCGGTTCACGGTCGAAGGCCACACCGACAGCACCGGCAGCGATGCCGACAACCTGAAGCTGTCGCAAGCACGGGCACAGTCCGTCGCCGATTACCTTGCCAAGCAACTGAAACAACCGATCACGCAGTGGAAAATCCGCGGCTACGGCGAAGCGCGCCCCGTGGCCAGCAATGACGAGGAAGATGGCCGGGCAAAGAACCGCCGTGTTGATTTGTTGGTGGCACCGGGTCGCAAACAGTAGGGCGCACCGGCCAGCCCATACCCGCTGCGACAAGAACGCACATGCCCACTCAGCCAAGGAGTCCCATGATGGCGCCGAAATTTACTCACTTGCCACGCGCTGTGGCCGCGGCCTTCCTGTTGCTCGCCACCACCGTCGCATCAGCCAGCGATCTCGCGGCGAGACAGCAAGCGCTGGAGGCCGAGATCAAGCAGCTGAGCGCTGACATCAAGGAAGCCGGACAAGCCAAGGACAAGACGCGCGTACAAAGCTTGCGCGAGCAGCGCAGCGCCAAACAGGACGAGCTGCGTGAACTGAAACAACAGGCACGCACCGCCGACAAGGCCAGCGAGCAGAGCCAGAAGCGAGCTGCCGCCGAACAGACCTGGGCCACTTACCCGCCTGCGAAGCAGCTGTGCACGGCGGTCGAGTACAACCGTCTCGATCTGGTCAAGCAGGTGGTTGAAAGCGGTCGCTACACGGCAGCGCAATCGCAGCAATCCAGCGAAGGCTGTTTCTTTCCGCTCGGCGATGCCGCGGCCCGTGGCCATCTGGAGATCACCGACTACCTGTTGCAGAAAGGCTTTCCGACCAGCGCCAAGGCCCCGCATTTTGGCTCGACGCTGACCGCTTATGACGCCGCTGCCGGCAGCAAGGATGATCGCACCGCCATTCTGGCCTTGCTCAAACAAAAGAATGTGCCAACCACCGCCGCCGAAACCGGCGCGATGGCCGGTGCCCGCGGCATGATTGCCGGCGCCGACGAGTTCAATCGCGACCAGTTGAAAGAAAAACACAATGTCACCGACAGCGCGTTTTCGGAAGGCACAGCACTGACCAAGTCGCTGGAAGACGGTCACCTCGCCAACATTCGCTGGTTGCTCGCCAACGGCTTCAAGGCCGATGGCGAAATGATGGGCCGCACCAGCCTGATGATTGCCATCGACTCCAATGAACCGGAGAAAGTGAAAGTGCTGCTCGATGCCGGTGTCGACGTCAATCGTCGCGGCGTTGGTTACAGCAGCGCCTTGCGTCATGCCGAAAA
>CAMLKQ010000200.1 GCA_946480585.1 uncultured Kangiella sp. | reverse complement strand
CGGCTCAGCGCGTTTGTCGTCCACGATCTGAAAAACGTCGCCGCCCAGCTCCAGCTCATCGTCAGCAATGCCGACCGGCACCGGCACAATCCGGCTTTTATCGATGACGCCATCCAGACTGTCGGCAATGCCACCCAGAAAATGCAGCGGATGCTGGCGGCGCTGCGCAAGGGCTCGTTCGAGAGCGCGGCCACCGGCACGGTCGCCGTCGATGAAGTGGTACGCGACGCTGTGCGGCAGTGCAGCAACCGCCAGCCACAACCGGTGCTGGAAAGCGCGCAGGCCGGCCGCGCCTTGGCCGACCGCGACCGGCTGCTGTCGGTGCTGCAACACCTGATCCAGAACGCCCAGGAAGCCTGCGATGAGGCCGGTCAGGTCATTTTGACAGTGGTGTCAGCCGATAATGACGTCACTGTAAAAATAAGAGACAATGGCTGCGGCATGGACGCCAGCTTCGTCAGGGAGCGGTTGTTCCGTCCGTTCGATACCACCAAAGGCAACGCCGGCATGGGCATCGGTGCCTGGCAGGCACGCGAAACTGTGCGCAGTTTTGGTGGCGATATCACAGTAACCAGCAGCCCCGGACAGGGCTCAGAGTTCAGCCTGCGCCTCGTGCGCGTGAACGACAGGGAAGACGGTAATGGGAAGCCTGGACAGGAGTCAGAAGCGCTTATTGGTGGTTGAAGACGACCCCGGCCTGCAAAGCCAACTGCGCTGGTGTTTCGAAGAGTGCGACGTCACCATCGTCGGCAATCGCGAAGAGGCGATTGCGGCGTTGCGGCGGTTTGAACCGCAAGTCGTCACGCTCGATCTCGGTCTGCCACCGGACCCGGCCAACGCCTCGGAAGGGCTGGCCACGCTGCAAGCCATCCTGCGTCTGGCACCGCACACCAAAGTCATCGTCGTCACCGGCAACGATGAACGCGAAAACGCCCTCAAGGCGGTCAGCCTTGGCGCCTACGACTATTACCAAAAGCCGATCGACGCCACCTCGCTGAGTCTGATCGTGCAACGCGCCTTCCACCTGTACGCGCTGGAAGAAGAAAACCGTCAGCTGCAGAAAAAAGCCAACAGTGCGCCGCTTGCCGGTGTCATCGCCGGTTCGCCGGAAATGGCCAAAGTCTGCCGCATGGTCGAAAAAGTCGCGCCTACCGATCTGACCGTGCTGCTGCTCGGTGACTCCGGCACCGGCAAGGAAATCATTGCCCGCGCCGTGCATGAGCTGTCACCACGCAGCAACAACCGGCTGGTCGCCATCAACTGCGCCGCGATTCCGGAAAACCTGCTCGAAAGCGAATTGTTCGGCTACGAAAAAGGTGCCTTCACCGGTGCCGCCCGCCAGACCAAGGGCAAGATCGAATACGCCGATGGCGGCACGCTGTTCCTCGATGAAATTGGCGATCTGCCGATGGCCTTGCAAGCCAAGTTGCTGCGCTTCCTGCAGGAACGGGTGATCGAGCGCATCGGTGGTCGCGAGGAAATTCCGGTCGATGTCCGGGTCGTCTGCGCGACCCACCGCAGCTTGCCGGAAATGGTCAAGGCGGAAACCTTCCGCGAAGATCTCTATTACCGGCTCAGCGAAATCACCGTCGACATTCCGCGGCTCGCCGCCCGCAGCGGGGATGTCATCCTGCTCGCCCGCGCCTTCCTGCAGAAATTCAACGAACAGTTGCACCGGCATATCCGCGGCTTCCGCGATGACGCCATCGCGGCAATGGAGTCGCACGACTGGCCGGGCAACGTCCGCGAGCTGGAAAACCGGATCAAGCGCGCCGTGATCATGGCCGAAGACCACCACATCACCGCCGACGATCTGCAACTGAAAGTGCAGAGCAACCGCGACCTGCCGCTCAATCTGCGTCAGGTGCGCGAGCAGGCCGAAACCGAAGCGGTGTTGCGGGCGCTGTCACACGCCGAAGGCAATATGTCCCGGGCCGCCGAATTGCTCGGCATCACCCGGCCGACGCTGTATGCCCTGGTCGACAAGTACAACTTGAACGACAACGAGCAAATGGTCGCCCGCAGTCACTGAGTTCACGCTGTCGGCGACGACCCGCGTCGGCGCCGACCCCTACCGTTTGGCAAGAACCGGCAACAAGGAGTCGCCTCATGATGCACAAGGATTTCAACCGTCAGTTGCTTCGTCGCTCCACCCTCGCCCTCTGTCTGAGCGCATTGAGCCACGGCGCCCTCGCCGATGATTATCAGGACGCTTGGCAAAAAGCCCAGCAACTGCTGCAGAAGCGCGACACGGCCGCGGCGATCATCGAACTGCGCAATGCCTTGCAAGAAAAACCCGACAGCATCGAAGCTCGCCTGCTGCTCGCCGAGCTCTACTTTCAGGACGGCAACCTGCCGGCCGCCGAAAAGGAATACGACAAGGCGCGCGAACTGAACGCGCCGAAAAACCGTTGGCAGAAGCCGCTCGGTCGAACCTGGTTATCGATGTACCAATCGGCCAAGGTGCTGAGCCACATCAATGAGAGCAGCAGCGACCCGGCGGCGCTGCGTGCCGAAGCGCTCGCGCTGCGCGGCTTGGCCGTGTTGCAACAGGCCAAGATCGATGATGCCGAGCAAGTGCTGCTGCAAGCGACCAGCCTGCAACCGGATCAGGTCGAAGCGGTCTATGGCCTCGCTCAAATCGCCCGGCTGCGCAGCGACTTCGGCAAAGCCGAAACGCTGGCGCGGCAAGCGATGAAGAAAGATCCGACCTTCACCAACAGCCATCTGCTGTTGACCGAACTGCTGGTGATGAAGAACCAGCGCGAAGAAGCCATCAAGATCATCAATGCCGCTGTCGACCAGTCACCGAATGACACCCGCATTCGCTTGGCGCGCGGTGAAGCGCTGCTCAGCATGGGCAATACCAAAGACGCGTGGAACGATATCAATCTGGTGCTGACCGCCATCCCGAAACACGCGATGGGCCTGTTCCTCAAAGCCAAAGCGCAGATGATGGAAAAGAAACAGGACGATGCGCTGACCACCCTTGACCAGGCACTGGCCGTCGCGCCGGGCTTCACCGAAGCGCAACTGCTGGCCGGTTTCCTGAATGTGCAAAAGCGGCAGTGGCGTCAGGCCGAGGAAATGCTGTCGCGCACGCTCGCCAGCAAACCGGATCACCTCGGTGCCACCAAGCTGCTGATTCAAACCAAACTGGGTCTGCGCCAAGGCCGTGATGCGCTCAAGCTCGCCACCGATGGTTTGCGCAAATACCCGGAAGACATCCAGCTGATGTCCTATCAGGCCACCGCCCATATTCAGCTGCAGGAATTCGACAAGGCCAGCGAGATCATGGAACGCGCGGTCGAGATCTCGCCGGATGCCGACAACCTGCGCACCGGCCTCGCGCTGCTGCAATTGCAGGAAGGCCAAACGTCGGCCGCACTGAGCCAGCTGGAAACTGCCAGCAAGGACAACACCGAGTTGCAGATCAGCGATCTGATGCTGATCTCGACTTACATGTCGCAGAAGCAGACCGACAAAGCCGTGCAACTGGCCGAACAGTTGTACAAGCAGCACAGCAAGAATGCATTGGCCGCCAACATGCTGGGCGTGATCAAGCTCAGTACCGGCGATTTCCCGCGCGCCGCCCAGCTGTTTGAACAGGCGGTAAAACTGCGGCCGGAGTTTCTGACGGCGCGCCTGAACCAGGCACGGGTCGACGTCGCCAAACGGGATTTCGACGCGGCGCTGAAAAAACTGCATGCGCTGAACAAGGAAAGCCCGACGCTCAACATCGTCGCGCTGCAACTCGCGCAGGTATATGACGCCAAAGGCGATCGCACACAGGGTCTTGAGTGGCTGAAAAAGGCCTGGCAGCTCGACAACCGCTCGCTGGCGACCGGCAACACCTACCTGCGTCGGTTGCTGCAAATGAACAAGCCGATGGATGCCTTGGTGGTCGCGCAGCAGATGATCGCCGCCAATCCGGATGCAGCGGATGCCCATCTGGCGCAGGGCCTCGCCCAGCGCGCCAACAAGAACTACAGCTCGGCCATTTCGTCGCTGCGCAAAGCGGTGCAGCTGAACCACCGCAACCCCGATTACTATTTTGCGCTGGCCGACGTGCTGGAAGAGAGCGGCGACAACAAAGGCGCCGCCGATGCGATGAAAGATCTGTTGAAGCAGCGGCCGAACAGCTGGCAGGCCCATCTGGCGCTGGGCCGCATGGATTTGCGCGGTAAAAATTTTGCCGCCGCCCACCAGCGCGCAGCCGATTTGATCAAGCAGTTCCCGGCGCTGCCGATTGGCCAGCAACTGGAAGCCGATACCCTGGCAGCAGAAGGCAAGTACGGCGATGCCGCCAAGGCGTATGAGAAAGCTTACAAACAGCAGCCGAGTTTCGCACTCGCCAACAGCTACGGCATCGCGCTGCAACGCGCCAACAAACCGGGCTACGAAAACCTGCTCAACGATTGGCTGAAACAGAATCCGGACGACAACGCCGCCCGGTTCGCCCTGGCGACCTTGCACCAGCAGAACAGTCGCAATGATCGCGCGCTGGAGCAATATCAGCTGCTGGAGAAGAAGGCGCCGAATGATCCGGTTCTGCTCAACAACCTGACCTGGTTGTATGCGGAAACCTCGGACATCGCCAAGACCAAGACCTATCTGGCGCGCCTCGAAGCCCTGAAACTGAATCAAGCCAATATCATCGACACGCAGGGTTATGCCTATCTGAAACTGGGCGACGCCAAGAAAGCGCTGGAACAGTTCACCGCGGCGCTGAAGATTGCCCCGGACAATGTCGAGATCCGCTATCACGCCGCGCTCGCCCA
>CAMLKQ010000199.1 GCA_946480585.1 uncultured Kangiella sp. | reverse complement strand
GCCGACAAGTGGCGCTATCACAATTACCCGGTCAATCAGCTGTTCGGTGTCCAGAATGGCTTCCCGACCTTCATGGAGTCGGCACACCAGATCAACAGCATCGGCGACGCCGAGGACTACAACGCCCGGTTATCGAAGATCGGCGTCAAGTTTGCCCAAGTCATCGAAGGCCTGAAGCTGCGCGAAGAGAAAGGCATCATTCCGCCGACCTTTGTGCTGGAAAAAGTGATTGCTGAAATCGAAGGTTTCGTTGGCACGCCGGTCGAGCAGAACATTCTGTACAGCTCGTTCGAGAAAAAACTGACCGAAGCGAGCAGCATCACGGAAGCCGACAGAACCCGTTTGCTGGCCTCGGCCAAACAGCAAATCGAGGAAACCGTTTACCCGGCGTACGACAACCTGAAAGCGTTCCTGGTTGAACAGAAGCCGAGGTCGAGCACCGATGATGGCGTCTGGAAATTGCCGGAAGGTGATGCGTTCTATGCCTTCATGCTGGAGATGTTTACCACCACCACGATGAAGCCGGAGGAAGTGCACCAGCTTGGTCTGGATGAAGTGGCCCGCATTCACGGCGAGATGCGCGACATTCTCGCCGCCCAGGGGTACGACACGAACCAGCCGGTTGGCTCGTTGATGCGTCAGCTCAGCGAAGAAGCCCGTTTCCTCTATCCGGATACCGCTGAAGGCCGTCAGCAGATTCTGCAGGATTACCAGAAGATCATCGACGAAGTGTCGGCTGGTCTGGATGCGTGGTTCGCGGTCAAGCCGCAGATGGGCGTCAAGGTCGAACGCATTCCGGAATTCAAGGAAAAGACCTCGCCGGGTGCTTACTACAATGCGCCGGCGATGGATGGTTCACGGCCGGGCATCTTCTACGCCAATCTCTACGACATCAAGGCCACGCCGAAATACGACATGCGCACGCTGGCGTACCACGAAGCGGTGCCGGGTCACCATTTCCAGATCGCCATTGCGCAGGAAAACAGTGAGCTGCCGCTGTTCCGCCGGATGAGTCCGTTCACCGCCTACACTGAAGGCTGGGCGCTGTACGCCGAGCGGGTGGCATGGGAAGCCGGTTTCCAGAACGATCCGTTCGACAATCTGGGTCGCCTGCAGGCCGAACTGTTCCGCGCCGTGCGTTTGGTCGTTGATACCGGTATCCACGCCAAGCGCTGGACCCGCGAACAAGCGATCGAGTACATGATGACCAACACCGGTCTCGCCGAGTCGGATGTCACCTCGGAGATCGAGCGTTACATCGTGATGCCGGGTCAGGCCTGCTCCTACAAGATCGGCATGATTGAAATCCTCAAGCTGCGCGAAGACGCCCGCGCCAAGCTGGGCGACAAGTTCGACATCAAGGCATTCCACAACGTGGTGCTGAAAAACGGTGCGATGCCGTTGTTCCTGCTGCGGCAAGTGGTGGAAGCCTGGACCGCCGAGCAATTGCAAGCGGTAGCAACTGCCGCCTGAACCGGGCACGAAAAAAAAGCGACCTGCGGGTCGCTTTTTTTTGGGCGGTTTTCCGGCTGCACACGGTGCTGCCGCCGTACCGGCTTATTTGCCATAATGCCGCGTCACCGATGAGAACCCGCATGGCCTGTTCCGAGATTGTTTCCCCGCAAGAGGCGTTGCAGCAGTTGCTGCAGCCGACGCCGCCGGCTTGTCTGGATGTGCGCTCGGAAGGGGAATGGGCCGATGGCGCCATTCCGGGTTTTCACAATGATCCGATCCTGACCAATCCGGAGCGTCATCTCGTTGGCACCTGCTACAAGCAGCAGGGCCAGGACGCGGCATTCGCACTTGGCTATCAATTGACTGCGCCGCACAAAGTGGAGCGGGTCCGTCGCTGGCAGCAATGGGCGGCGACGTCGGCAACGCCGATGCTGGTGTGCTGCTGGCGCGGTGGCGCCCGTTCACGCCTTGCGTGCGACTGGCTGGCCGAAGCGGGCACCGACACCTTGCGGGTACGCGGCGGCTACAAGTCGATGCGGGCCGTACTGCGCGAACAGCTGGAGCAGTTGCCGGCGCTACTGGTGTTGTCGGGGCCGACCGGGACCGGCAAGACCCGGCTGCTGCGCGAACTCAGTGTGCCAAAAATTGATCTGGAAGCAGCGGCCAATCACCGTGGCAGCGCGTTTGGCGGGCTCGGCAGTCAGCCGTCGCAGCAAAGCTTTGAAAATCGTATCGGCCTGGCGCTTTTGACCGGCCATCGCGAATATCTGGTCGAAGACGAAAGCCGGCTGATTGGGGTCAACCAGTTGCCGCTGACCCTGAAAAGCCGTATGTACGCCGCGCCGGCGGTACTGCTCGAACTGGACATGGCAGAGCGCGTGGCGCTGACCCACGACGAATACGTGTTGCAGCCGTTGCGGCAGGGGCAATCGGTGGCGGCGGTGCAGCAGCTGCTGCAAGCCGGGCTCGATCGCATCCTGAAACGGCTGGGTGCGCTGCGCCATCAGCAACTGTCGGCGGCGCTGGCAGACGCGATGCAGGACCCGGCCGATCAGGCACGTCACGGTCGCTGGATCGCGCCGCTTTTATCGGAATACTACGATCCGCGTTACCGCCATTCTTTCGACTCGCATCCTCGCGAGATCCTGTTCCGTGGTGATCGCGCCAGCTGCCGCGATTTCCTGAGCGCTCGTCTGTCCACCTGAGCGCGCCGCCCACGCGAGCAGCGCCGTTGTGATGGCCTGCTACACTGAAAATCCATCCTGCCTGATCGGAGGGAAGTCGTCGTGGCCCTGACGCGACGTCGATTCCTTGCAGCCTCACTGTTGACCGGTGGCCTGTTCGCCGGTCTGTCGGCGCACGCCAGTCAGAAGCCCCTGCGCGCCGGTAAAGCCGGGCAAAAGCTGGTGGTCGCGACCTGGCCGAATTATCACAGCGCCGAGAACTTGAAGCAGTTTACCGACCAGACCGGCATCGCCATTGAGTTGCGCATCTTTGGTTCCAACGAAGAGATGATGGCGCACTTGCTGACCGGTCGCAGTGGCTTTGACATCGTCGTGGCGACCAATTACGCGGTCAATGCTTACGGCCGGATGGGCCTGCTGCGGCCCCTGCGCACCACGCATTTCCCGAGCTGGGACGAGGCCAGCCAACAAGCGCGTTTTCTTGCGGTGGTCAGCAACGAGCGGCGCTATTTTGGCTTGCCGAAAAACTGGGGCACGACCGGCTTTGTCTACGACCAGCGGCAGTTTGCCGAACCGCTGCGCAGTTGGCGCCAGTTCTGGGATCTGACTCGCGGCAAAGCGAGCCGGCACGCCGTGGTGCACGATTACCAGCTGACCACCATCGGCAACGCGCTGAAGTACTTCGGCTATTCGTTCAATTCGAACAAACCGGTTGAGCTCGATGCTGCCGAGCAGCTGCTGCTGTCGAGCCGGCCGCATTTGAAAGCGATCAGCAGTCTGGCCTACGACCAGATGCGCGCCGGTGCCTGGCTCAGCATGGCCTGGTCCGGTGATGGCGTGTTGCTCAATCGGGAGAATCCGAACTGGCAGTACGTAATCGCCGAGGAGGGCGGCGAAATCTGGGCGGATTATTTCTGCATTACCCGTGAGTGCACGCAGGTCAGCGAGGCAGAAGCCTTCATTGATTTTCTGTTGACGCCTGCGCACAACACCCGAGAAGTGATTGCGCATGGCTTTCCGCCGATCGATCAGCGGGTACTGCCGTTGCTGCCGGAAACGCTGCGCAGCAACGTCATCATGTTTCCGCCCGAAGAGCAGTTACGACCATTGGAGTTTGGTTCCCGCGAAACCCTGACCCATCCGCGCCGTGCCGATATGCTCGCCAAGTTGAAGGCTGCGTCGGGCTGAAAAGCCTATTGAACGGAAGCATGTGGTCGTCGCGTCATTCCGCTCGCAAACCGCATCATTCACCACAAAACCTCTGTCCCTACGACAGGTGAACGCCGCTGCTTCAACTGACACTGTGCACGCCGCAAACGCGGTTGCGCCCTTCGGTTTTGGCGCGATACATCGCCTGATCAGCCAGATCCAGCAGGGTGGCGTTGTTGCCAGCATGACTGGAGACAAAACCGAAACTGGCTTGCACCGGCAGCAGATGGCCATCGTGGTACAACGGATTCTGCAGCAGGGTCTGGCGCAGGCGCTCGGCAACGGCGGCTGCGGTTTCCAGTGAGGTATCCGGCAGCAAGATCAGAAATTCTTCGCCGCCAAAACGCGCAACGGCATCGACCGGGCGCAGCGACTGCATCAGCAATTTTGCGACGTGGCGCAAAGCCAGATCACCGACCGCATGGCCGTGTTGATCATTGATGTGCTTGAAGTGATCAATATCCAGTACCACCAGACAGAACCCTCCGTCATTGCGTTCGTGGCGACTGCGCTCCAGCGCCAGCCGGGCATCGAATGCCCGTCGATTGAGCAGCCCGGTCAGAAAATCGCGCTCGGCATAATTGCGCACTTTCATCACCAGTCGGGTCAGCACGCTGGCGAACAGACTGATATTCAGCAGCAGCACTAGAAAGGTGTACAACCACATCGTCAAGCCGGCATCGACGCTGCCTTGCTGATCCGCCATGGCGATCTGGCTGCTGGGCGTGCTGGCAATTTGAATTCCGCGCGCCAGCATTGCCACAGCGATGGTGGCAAAGGGCCAGGCGACCGCGATGCCAGCTCCGGCGGTGAACTCCTTGCGGGCAGCACGGAAGCTGTCGAAGGCGATCAACGCCATGACCACACCGGCGACGACCGAGTAGGTGACGCCGAATCGCAGACTCGATTCCGGCCCGGGCCGCGCGGTCAGATA
>CAMLKQ010000198.1 GCA_946480585.1 uncultured Kangiella sp. | reverse complement strand
TCCATCTGGCCGCCATAGGGCAAGCCGGTGCCCGGATCGATCGCGGCCGGATCATTCAGCACATCGTTGTAGATCGTCAGGTACGGCATCAGGGAGATGCGGGCATTCGGCTGGGCGACGCCGGTCTGGTTGTGGAATTGATACTGCCAGAACGGCGTGATCCACTGGCACAGCAGCGACAGCGACGAGCCGCCGGGGATGATCAGGTAATCGAGCTTCTTTTCGTCAAAACTGGTGCTCGCCGGTTGCGCGTTCAGCGTGATGCAGCGTTCATAGGTGGGATCGGCGCCGCTGCAATCGGCGCGCAGTGACACCGTCTGTGTTTGGGCAAGACCAAGCCAGACCAAGTGATTGCCGAACGATTCCGGATCGCCGACGTCATCGCGACTGAGGCCGGCGAGCGTGGTTGGTGCGGCGGCGCTGACCATCTTGCTGTTGCTGCTTTTGTTTGGCGGCAACAGATCCGGTTCGGGCAGGGCGCGTTTGCGCAGCTCGGCGGCATCAAGGCTGCTGGCAAGCAGCAGGCCGGTGGTCGTGCATAGCAACAAGGTTTTGAGCAGATTCATGACGGGATCCTTCTGTCGAGGCAACGTTCCAGACGCGCAAACGTGTGTGATGCAAACACGGCGGCGATCACCGCGGCCGCGGTGATGGGCAAGGAGCCTGACAGGAGGAGGCGGTCGCAGCCAGCGACAGAAGCGGCAGCGCGTGTGCGCCATCACGTACACGCGCTGCCGGTGTTTGGCTTAGCGGTCGGGGTCGAATTCTAGCGTTACGTAAAATTCGTAGGCGCTTTCCGGCAGCTCTTTTGGCAGCGGTGGGAACGGCGCCAGTTTGTCGACCAACGCCAGCGCGGTGTTGTCCAGAATCGGTTCGTTGGTCCGCTCTTGCAACCAGGCGGCGTTGATGTCGCCACCGATATCCAGATGCAAACGCAGCACAACTTTGCCCTTCTGGCGCGCCATCTGGGTGACGCCGTATTTGCGCTTCAGCTCGCGGCGTGGGTATTCCAGCCCGGCGAGCAGGCGATCGCGTAATTGGCTTTCATAGCGCTGCAGCAGTGCCGTGATTTCGTCGGCGCTGAGCTGTTTTTGCGGCGGCGCTTGCACCGGGGCGGTGGCAGCGCCCGGCGCGATGCCATTGTCGGCCACCGTTGTCGGCGGTTTGGCGGCCGGTTTCTCGATCGGTTTTTCGGCCGGCTTGTCGCTCGATTTGGTGCTGGCCGCCGGCTCGGCTTTTGTCGGCGGTTTGCTGTCGGCGATCTTGCTGGTTTCGGTTTTGCTCGGCGCCGGTTCGGGTTTGACTGGCTCCGGTTTGGCTGGCTCGGATTTGGCGAGCTCCACCTTGCCGGGTTCTGGCCGTGCTGGCTCGCTGGCGGCCGGTTCGGTGTTGTCGCGCTCGGGCAGTTTGACGTTGGCGTAAATCAGCAGGCGTTCTTCCTGCGGTTGCAGCGCGGCGAAGCGGGCGAGGGTGGCGGCGCGGGTAGCGCTGTCCTGATCGCCGAGCAGGCCGGCGCGGAATTGCAGGGTCGGCGGCTTGTCGCCGATGAAACAGCGCAGCAGCAAGTCGAACAGCATCGGGCTGCTGAAGTCGGCAACTTTCTGGCCGTTGATGCTGACCACCAGACCTTTGCCGGGCACGTTGTCGAGCACCAGCTCGTCGCCACGCATCAGCCCCTGCTGGAACAGCCCGTAAAAACGATTGAGGTTTTTGGCTTCCCGGCCGAGTTCGTCGCGTGGGTTGTTCAGCGAAACCAGATCGCGGAAGTGGCGGGCGACCCCACTCGGGTACATGCGGTCGGCAACGATGCGGACATGCAGCCGCCGCCGCTGGCGGGCGTCGAGCAGTTCCAGCGGTTCGCGGCTTGGCCGGGTCGCATACAAGGTGACGACGTAGAGCTCTTCGTTGAGCTGTTTGGCAACCCCGACACCATTGAGCAGCACCACGCCGTCGGCGAGCTGCATGCGTTCCAATGCGGCGTCGGCCCAGACCGGAGGCGCGAGCAGGGCGGCACTGACGGCCGTCAGCACCAAACCCTGGTGCCAACGCGAGCGGCGGAGAGTACGGCGCATTCGGGTTCCCGTTGGTGGCAGTGACCGACTAATGGTAGTCGCAGATGCGGTGTTCTGCCCATTGCCGCCGGGATCAGCGGTTGTTCTGGCCGCGCAGGCTGTTCAGGTTGGCCTGGACCTTTTCCGCCCGGGCAATTTGGCCGGGCAGTTCCTTGTGGTCCGGTGCCAGCGCCAGGGCTTGCTTCCAAGCCGTGAGCGCGCCGGCGATGTCGCCGTCGCGGTAGCGGCGGTTGCCATCGGCCTCGAGACTGTTGGCCTGCTCCTGCACCAGCGGCTTCAAGCGCTGCTGGTACTGGCCGAGGCTGGGTTCGGTCGGAAACAGTTGCTGCAACTCGGTCAGCACCTTGCGGGCGCGCAGGCCGTCGCGTTTGGTCAGCGCCTCGTCCAGCTCTTTTTTCAGCAGGCCAAGCCGGGTTTCCAATACCTGTTGTTCCGACAGCTCCGGCTCCACTTCGACCGGCAGCGGCTTCTTGCTGGTTTTCTGCTTCTCGCGCTGGTTGACCTCGGCCAGCCGCTTGGCGGCGTCGGCGGCGCCCAGATCGCCGGCGATGTTGAACGCCCAGCGGGCAAAACCGAACAGCCGCCGCTCCAACGCCTTGTTGCCGATGGTCTGCACTTCTTCCGCCAGCGCTTTGCGCTCCTGCTCCAGCGCCGCCAGCGTGGCGCTGTTGCTGCCCGGCGCCAGATTGGCAATCTGCCGCTCCACCCGTAGCGAATCGGCGACATAGCGGCCGCGCACCAGCTTCTGCTCGGCGCGCGGCAATTCCAGCCGGCGCTCAAGCAGCTCGGCGTAATAAGTGCGCCGACGCTGCAAGGCGGAACTGGCCGGCACGCTACGCAGTGCCTCATCGAGTTCCTGCAGGGCGGCACCCGGTTGCTGGCCGGCCCAGAGTTTTTCTGCTTTCGCCAAGGTGTCGGTTTCGAGGGTTTTGACCTGCTTGCGCAGCGCGGCCACTTTTTCTTTCAGCAGGCTGTCTTGCGGGGTGTCGGCCAGCGCCGCTTCGGCGGCTTGCAGCTCGGCGCTCAAATCGGCTTTGGCTGCACGGGTTGGCGCGTCGCCGTCGCTGACCCGTGCCGGCATCAGGCCGCAGCCCGCCAGCGGCAGCAGGACCAAGCAAAGCAACAGCAGTCGTGGGGTCATTCAGGTAGCGCCGGCAGTTGTTCGTGCAGGTGCTGCACTTGCCGATCGATCAATTGCTGGAACGGCGAGTGCAGTGCGTGCAAACGATAGCAGAAAGTTTCCAGCGATTTGCCTTTCAGTTGCACGTTGCCCTGTGGTTCGACCGCGATCCGGTTGCGGATGTCCGGCTGGTTGAGCACTTCCTCGCTCAGGATGATCTGGCCGGCCTTGCTGACCGAACAGAGCCGAGCGGCTAAGTTGACCGAGTCGCCGACCACGGTGTACTGCAGGCGATCTTCCGAGCCCATGCTGCCGGCGATCATGTCACCGGTGTGCATGCCGAGCCGGAAACTGATCGGCGGCAACCATGACGGTCGGCGCTGGTTGGTGCGCTCGATCAGTTGCATCAGCAATTCGGCAAAACACAACGCATGGAAGCAATGTTCGGTGTCGGCTTGCGGCGCGCCGAACACCAGCATCGCACCGTCACCGATGTATTTGTCGACGTTGCCCTGGTACAGCTTGGCGACACGGTTGACCAGGGTGAAATAGTAATTGAGCAACTGCGCGACTCGCTGCGCCGGCAGTTTTTCACTCAGTGCGGTGAAGCCGACCATGTCGACGAACACCACCGTGGCCACGACATGCTGGCCGGCCATCACACCGCTTTCGGTTTGCATCAACCGGTTGGCTACCGCCGACGACACGAAGCGGGTCAGGGTTTTTTCGGTCTGCAGCCGTTTTTGCAGATTCTGCGCCATGTCATTGAGCGCGCCGATGATGGTGCCGATTTCGTCATCGCGGCGTTCGTTGATCAGCAGCTCAAAGCGGCCTTCGCGCAGCGCGCGGGTGGCCAGTGCCAGACGGTCGATCGGTTGGGCCAGTTTCTTGCCAAGCAGATAAGCGCCGATCATCGCCAGCGTGATCATCAGCGCACTGGCGATGCCGATTTTGCGCAAACTTTTTTGCAGCGGCTGTTCGAGAATGGCGCGGTCCAGCGTCAGCAGCAAATAACCGGCTTTCACTTCCTGAAAACGCACCGGCTCAGCCAGGATGATGGTGCGGCTGGCGCGCTCGGGCAGGCTGTCGGTTTGGGTCAGCGATTCCAGTTGCGCGACCGGCAAGGCGGGCAGCGGCGCCGTGCTGGCGAGCACACGGCCGTAGCGATCGTAAATGCCGGCGTTGACGATGTAGGGATCGTCGCCGAAGGTATTCAGCAGCACGCCGAGCTGCAATTTGTCTTCGGCGAGCAGGGGTTCGGCGGCGGAGCCGGCGGACAGTTCGGCCAGATGGCGGCCGTAGGAAAACGCGTGGTCGGCGAGCAGATCTTCAACGGTCGTGCTGATGAGTCCCCACGTTGCTGCCAACATCACTGCCATCAGGCCGCCGATGGCAAACGCCAGCTTGTGCGCCAGCGTCAGCACCGGTGTCGGTTCGACCGCTTGGGCAGGCAAATAACGTTGTCGGGGCTGTGGCATGGCTTGGGGTAAACTCGTCGCCCCGCAGGGCCGTCGCACTATCCTGTCGAAACAACAGGGTCCTGTCGACCTGACAGGCGGGTCAAGTGTGCCAGCTTCCGGTCTGGCACGCCAAGCGGCGGAGCGCGG
>CAMLKQ010000197.1 GCA_946480585.1 uncultured Kangiella sp. | reverse complement strand
CTGCGGGTCTTGTAAAAGCGGGCCGCCCAGAGCCATTTGTCGAGCCGGGTCCGCTCGTCGGCAGCGGCTGCGGCCTCGTCAGACCGGCCGCGACTCATCGCCCCGCCCCCGCCATGGCGGATTCGCTACAGGAGCAACGCGTCATGATTGGCATGGTGTCATCCGGCCGGAACCCAGGGCCGCTATTCTACCGGGCCGCCGCGTCGGCGTCCGGGGCGCCAACCCGGTCGCGCCGCTACAAATCGGTACACGGCAACCGCGGCGCAGTGCTGGCCGGCCTATCGGCTGCTTGTTATGCTTGGCCCCGCTTCGGGACCGAAGTACGCACAAACATATAAATAGAGAAACAGGATTTTCCCGTGGTCGCCTCTGGCCTTCCCGCCACCCTGCTACACCGTTTTCAGGCCGTTCCGCTGCGTTGGTGGCAACGTGTGCTGCTGCTGCTCGCCCTGCTGTGGCTGCTCGCCACGCTCGCCCGCGCCAGCTGGCGGGTCTATGACGCCCTGACCTGGACGCCTCCGCCGCCACCGGCCAGTGCCGCCGCGTTTGAAGCGCCGGTGCAGGTCGACATCGAAGCCCTGATCAGCGCCGAATTGTTCGGCAGCGCCGAAATCGTGGTGCCGGAACAAAGCATCGCCGACGCCCCGGACAGCACCGCCTCGCTCAAGCTGCTCGGTGTCTATGCCGCCGAGAACGAACAGAAAGCCAGCGCCATCGTCGAAGAAACCACGGGCGCCCAGAGCGTGGTGTTTGTCGGCGAAGCACTGCCCGGCGGCTATGGCTCGCTGAAGCAGGTGTTCGCCGACCGCATCATCATCGACCGTGGCGGCCGGCTGGAAACCCTGCGCATGGAAGATCTGACCGGCCAGCTCGGCGATCTGTCCGGCCCGAAAGAAGAAGAGCCGGTCGGCAAAGCCGAAATCCGCTCGATCGACAAACGCCGTGATGCGCAGGTCGCGCAATCACTCAACGATGTACGCAGCAAACTGCAAACCGATCCGGCCTCGCTGCGCGATGTGCTCAGCATTGAACCGAGCTACGACAAAGGCAGCGGCCAGCTGCTCGGTTACCGGCTCGGTCCCGGCAAGGATCGCAAGCTGTTCGGCCGGGTCGGCCTGCAGCGCAACGATCTGGTCACCGCCATCAATGGCGTCGCTCTCGACGATCCCACCCGCGCGATGGCGCTGCTCAACGATTTGAATTCTGCCAAGGAACTGACGCTGACCCTGCAACGCGGTGGCCAGCAGATCGATCTGCAACTTCCCCTGCAAAACCCGTAACGGACAACGCTCGTGAATCCAATTTCGTTTCTTACCGCCCTGACCGACTCGTCCCTGCAGCCGCGCCGGTTTCGCCGCAGCGTCATCGCCAGCGCGCTGTTGGTCGGCAGCCTCGGCATCGGCAGCTACGCGCCGACGGCGGATGCCGGCCAGGCCATCCTGAACCTGAAAGACGCGGACATCCGCGTCGTCATCGAGCAGGTCAGCAAGCTGACCGGCAAAACCTTTGTGCTCGATCCGCGCGTGCAGGGCCAGAAAATCACCATCCTGTCGCAGCACATGATGGATGAGAAAGAAATTTACGACACTTTCCTGACCATTCTGAAGGTGTACGGTTTTGCTGCCGTTGAAACCAACGGCATCGTCAAGATCGTTCAGGAACAAACCGCGCGGCAGGACAGCGTGCCAGTCGCCGGCCCGGAAAGCAGCAAGCGCTACCGCGGCGATGAAATGATCACCCGCGTGATCAAGGTGGAGCACGTCGACGCCAACCAGCTGGTGCCGGTGTTGCGTGTGCTGGTGCCGCAGCAAGGTCACATGGCGCCGTATGCCCGCACCAACGTGCTGGTGATCAACGACAGCGCCGCCAACATCGAGCGTCTGGTCGAGATCATTCGCCAGATCGACAAGGCCAGCGAGGAAGAAGTCGAGATCATCCCGCTCAAGCACGCCTCGGCCGATGAGATTGTCCGCATTCTGGAAAACCTCGATCGGCAAGGCGCCAAGGCCGAAGACCCGATCAACAAGCCGCGCTTCACCGCCGACGTCCGCACCAACAGCATTTTGCTGAGCGCGGCCGGCAAGGCACGCTTGAAACTGCGCGCGATGATCGCCCAGCTCGATCAACCGGTCGCCTCCGGCGGCAACACCAAGGTGATCTACCTGCACTACGCCAAAGCCGAAGATGTCGCCAAGGTATTGACTGGTGTCTCGCAGCAGCTGGAAAAGCAGGAAGAAGGCAAGAAAAGCGAAGGCGGCGCACCGCGCGGTCGCAATGGCGAGAACTTCAGCATCGACTCGCACGAAGACACCAACTCGCTGGTGATCACCGCGCCACCGGACATGATGCGCTCACTCGAAGCGGTGATCCGTCAGCTCGATATCCGCCGCGCCCAGGTCCATGTCGAGGCAATGATCGTCGAGATCTCCGACAACAAGGCGAAGGAACTCGGCGTGCAATGGCTGTTTGCCGATCGCAGCGATGACGCAACCCGGCCGCTTGGGGTGATCAACTACACCAACACCGGACCGGGCATTGGCCAGATCGCCGGTGCAGCATTGGCGCAGCGTGGCCAGGACGGAACAACCACAACACAGAACAACGGTGGCGTGATTACCACCACTACGACGCCAAGCAACGGCGACAACGGTGCTGCACTCGGTCAGGTACTCGGCAGCCTGCAGGGCATGGGTATGGGCCTCGGCCGCATCAAGGACAACGGTTTTTCGTTCGCCGCCTTCATCCGCGCGCTCGGCTCGAACACCGACTCGAACGTGTTGTCGATGCCGTCGGTGACCACGCTCGACAATGAAGAAGCCGAGTTCCTCGCCGGTCAGGAAGTGCCGGTGATCACCGGCTCGACGCTCGGCGGCAACAACCAGAATCCGTTCCAGCAGGTCGATCGCAAAGAGATCGGCATCAAGCTGAAACTGAAGCCGCAGATCAACGAAGGCGATGCGGTCAAGCTGACCATCGAACAGGAAGTGTCGAACATCGCCGGCACCACCGGCGTCGACATCATCACCAACAAGCGCAGTATCAAGAACAGCGTGCTGGTCGAAGACGGCGACACCATCGTGCTCGGCGGTCTGGTCGATGATGACGTGCAAGAAAGCGTGCAGAAAGTGCCGATCCTCGGCGACATTCCGCTGCTCGGCCACCTGTTCAAATCGCAGAAGAGCACCAAGGTCAAACGCAATCTGTTGGTGTTCATTCGGCCGACCATCATTCGCGATGCCGAATCGATGAGTCAGCTGTCGGCGCGCAAATACGACGCCATGCGCAACGTGCAACTGGAAGCGCAGGACGACGGCATCAACCTGATGCCGGGTGAAGACACGGCGGTGATGCCGGAGTGGGAAAACCGGCCGAAGCCGGTGCTGCGCCCGGAAGACATGAAACAGAACGACGCAGCGCCGGTTCAGCCCGAGCCGGCGACCGACGCGAAGAATCCGCCGGTAGATGGCGAAAATGGCGCGGCACCAGCCGCCGATGCCGCGATCGCTGCGCCGGAGAGCACCGTCACCGAAGGCGAGGAGCGCTGAAGTGGAAGCGCAGCGTCTGCCATTCGGTTTTGCCCGCCGCCACGGCGTGCTGGTTGCCGGCGAGCAGGACGGCGTCGCCCGGGTGCTGGTCAAGGCCGGCGTGACTCCGGTGGCGCTGGCTGAAGCGCGGCGCTTTTTGGCTCGGCCGGTGCATTTCGATGTGGTGTCACCGGAACAGTTTGACGCCGAAATGGCGCGCACCTATCAGACCGAGGCCGGTGGTGCCGCGCAGGCGATGGAAGACATCGGCGAAGAAATTGATCTGTTCCGGCTGGTCGACGAGATCCCGCAAACCGAAGATTTGCTCGAAGCCGAAGACGACGCGCCGATCATCAAACTGATCAACGCGCTGCTGTCGGAAGCGATCAAGGAAAACGCGTCCGACATCCACATTGAAACCTTCGAGCGCCAGCTGATGGTGCGTTTCCGCGTCGATGGCGTGCTGCGCGAAGTGCTGCAACCGGATCGTCGCATCGCCCCGCTGCTGGTTTCGCGCATCAAGGTCATGGCAAAGCTCGACATCGCCGAAAAGCGGATTCCGCAGGACGGTCGCATTGCCTTGCGTCTCGGTGGCCGCGCCGTCGACGTCCGGGTTTCGACGCTGCCGTCGTCTCACGGCGAGCGGGTGGTACTGCGTCTGCTCGACAAGCAAGCCGGCCGGCTCGATTTCTCCCACCTCGGCATGGCGTCGTGGCTGATGGAGCGGATGCGCGACCTGCTGGAAAAGCCGCACGGCATCATTCTGGTCACCGGCCCGACCGGTTCCGGTAAAACCACCACGCTGTACGCCGGCCTGACCCTGCTGAACAACCAGACCCGCAACATTCTGACCGTCGAAGATCCGATCGAATACCAGCTCGACGGCATCGGTCAGACCCAAGTGAACCCGAAAGTCGACATGACGTTTGCCCGCGGTCTGCGCGCCATTCTGCGTCAGGATCCGGACGTGGTGATGGTCGGTGAAATCCGCGATCTCGAAACCGCACAAATTGCCGTGCAGGCCTCGCTGACCGGTCACTTGGTGCTCAGCACACTGCACACCAACAGCGCAGTCGGCGCGGTGACCCGACTCGCCGACATGGGCATTGAACCGTTCCTGCTGTCGTCGTCGTTGCTCGGCGTGCTCGCCCAGCGACTGGTGCGCCGGCTCTGCCCCGATTGCAAAAAGCTGGCGCCGGCCTCGCAGAAAGAATGCGAACTGATCGGCCTCGATTTCAGCAAAGCGCCGCAGATTTACCACCCGGTCGGCTGCGGCAACTGCCGCTACACCGGCTACCGCGGCCGTCAGGGCATTTACGAA
>CAMLKQ010000196.1 GCA_946480585.1 uncultured Kangiella sp. | reverse complement strand
TGCCGTGGAGTGTTTCCGATGCGCCTGTGGATCTGTGCCAGCGTGCTTGCCCTTACGCTTTCCCATTCAGTCCTTGCCGCCGACGCCACCGGTATCACCGTACATGACGGTTTCATTCGGCTGCCGCCACCAGGTAGCCCGGCCGCTGCCTATTTCACCCTGAAAAACAGCGGCGCCGATCGCGCATTGGTCGATGCCGATTGCGCTTGTGCCGGCATGACCATGATCCACGAATCGATCGAACAGGACGGCATGGCCAAGATGCGCCATGTCGACAGCGCGGCCTTGCCGAGCGGCGGTGAGCTGGTGCTGAAACCGGGCGGCCTGCACGTGATGATGATGCGTCTGAAAGCACCGCTGAAAGCCGGCGACGACATTCCGCTGACCTTGCATTTTGCCGATGGCGACACGCTGACCGTGCGCCTGCCGGTGCAGGCGCGCTGAGCGGCGGTTCATGCGCGAACAAATAATCGGCCAGCGATCGCTGAGCGTTTTCTTGCTGCGGCTGTCTTCGCTGATCGTGTCGTGGCTGGTGCTGTGGTCTGCGCCCGCGGTTTGGCAGCCGGCGATTGCCGCCACACCGTCGCCGACCGAGGCCTGCGTCGGCAGCCGGGTGTTGTCGGTCGTTGCGCACGCCGATGACGATCTGTATTTCATCAATCCGGCCATTGATGCTGCGATTGCGCGCGGTGCTTGTGTCCAAACGGTTGTGGTGACCGGTGGTTATGTCGATGCGCCGGACAACCAGCGTCGCCAGGCCGGCTTGCAGGCGGCCTATGCCTTGATGGCCGGGCGCGATCCGGACAAGGCCGAGTGGCAGGAGCAATGGTTGCTGCTGGCGGGCAAACCGGTGCAACGCTTGACGCTGGCCGGATCGCCACAAATTCAACTCAGTTTTCTGCATTTGCCGTGCGGCGCGCACGACAGCATTCAGCCGCGTCAGCCGGCAAGTTTGTATCAGCTCTACACCGAGCGCGCGGTCAGTACAACCATCGGCCCGCAGGCCGGCGTGCCTTACATGCAAGCAGATCTGATCGCGGTATTCGATGCGCTGATTGCGGAATGGGATCCGGACACGGTCTACACCTTGCAACCGCACCGGCCGTTTCCGGTGCGCCACAGCCGGCCCGGTGGCGAAGGCGCGCATCCGGATCATGTCATCGTCGCCCGCGTGTTGTTGACCGCACTCGTCGACGCGCCGCGTGTTCGCACCGTGCGTCTGCACGACGATTACCCGATTCAGGATTTGCCGGGCAATCTCAGCGCGGAACAGGCGCAGCGCAAAACCGACATCCTGAAAGCTTATTGCCGCGAAGACGTGCGCGGCTGTGCCAACCCGGAAACCCTGTCGCCCGCCTGTCGTGCGCAAGACGCCGACGGTTGGGGCGAAGCCTGGTTGTGCCGGCATTACCCGCAGCGCATCCCTAACCGCGACTGAAAATCAACGCCTGAGCAAGCACAGCTGCGATCGCGTCAGCGAACGCTGTGCACGGCAAGGCCCAGCAGCGCGGCGGCACCGATTACCCACATCACATTCCACTTCAAGCGGAACAAGGCCAGCAGTGCCAACGCGGTGATGACGGCCGACGACCAATCGAGTGCGCCGCTGAATCCTTGCGGCCAGAACACGTGATAAGCAAAGAACAGCGCCAGATTCAGGATCACACCGACCACTGCCGCGGTGATCGCGGTCAGCGGCGCGGTCAAGCGCATTTCATTCTGGGTGGATTCAATAAACGGCGCGCCGGCAAAAATGAACAGGAATGACGGCAGGAACGTGAAGTAAGTGACCAGTACGGCCGCGAATACGCCGGCCAGCATTTCATAACCTGTGCCGAGCGCGGCGGTTTGCGCGCCGCCGACAAAACCGACAAAAGCGACCACCATGATCAGCGGCCCCGGTGTCGTTTCACCGAGCGCAAGACCATCGATCATTTGCGGCCCGCTGAGCCAGCGGAAGTGTTCGACCGCGCCCTGATACACATACGGCAGCACCGCGTAGGCACCACCAAAAGTCAGCAGTGCGGCTTTGGTGAAGAACCACGCCATCTGGCTGAACGGACTGTGCCAGCCGAAAACCTGCACCAGCAACAACAGCGGCACCGCCCACAAGATCAGACAAACCACAATCGTGCGCAGCAGCCGCGACCAGCGAAACTGCGCATGCGCCGGCAGCGGGGTATCGTCATCGAGCAGCGCCGGGCCAAGCCGCTTGCTGCTGTCGTGCGTTGGCGGCAACTGAAACCGATCCGGCGCCATTCTGCCGCCGAGCCAACCGATCAGCGCCGCGCCGAGTACTACCAAGGGAAACGGCACATCCAGCGCGAACAGCGCAACGAAAGCTGCCACGGCGATCATGATCAACCAGCCGTTGTGCAACGTGCGTTTGCCGATGCGCCAACAGGCGTGCAGCACAATCGCGGTGACCGCCGGTTTGATGCCGTAAAACAAGCCGGCGATCAGCGGCACATTACCGAAGCGCAGATACAACCACGACAGTGCGATCAACAGCAGCAAGGACGGCAACACAAACAGCGTGCCGGCAACCAGGCCCCCCCAGCGGCCGTGCATCAGCCAGCCGATGTACGTGGCGTGTTGCTGCGCTTCCGGTCCCGGCAACATCATGCAGTAGTTCAGACCGTGTAAAAAACGCCGCTCCGACAACCAGCGACGCTTTTCCACCAGTTCGTGATGCATCACGGCAATTTGTCCGGCCGGTCCGCCAAAGCTGATGAAACCCAGCTTCAGCCAGAACCAGAATGCCTGCAGAAACGGAATGCCGGCGCCGGAGGTAGTGGGCGCCGGAGCAATGGTCGAGCCGTTTTCGCTGGACGGCGAGGGGACGGGAGCGGGCGGTACTGACATGTGCGAGCCGGAAAGCGATCAACGATGCTGGCAAGAATAAACCAGCGTGATGGCGCGGACGAGTCAGAACCGACCCGCTGTCCGGCGCACGGCAGCGAACGCCGCGCGCCGGAGGTTGTCAGTGGCTTCTTGCTTGGCTTTGTAACTGGCTTCGTAACGGGTTTCGTAACTGGCTTCGCGACTAGCTTTGTGACCGGCGCCGGGTGGCGGCAACGGCAAACAGACCGAACAGCAGCAGCGCCGCCGCCGCCGGTGCCGGCACGCTGATCACCGGCTGCACTGTTACCGCGCTGCTCAGCACATCGGTGTTGATGGTGCCGCCGGGCAGCAGCTCGAGGCGCAGCAGATCGCCCGCGCCGTCCTCGGTCAGCAGCGGCAGCCAGTCTTCGCTCCACAGCTTGATTGCGAATGTGATGCCGGCATCCGCCAGCGACGTCAACCAGTCGCCGCCGAGTTGCAGCTGCAACGGCAGCAGGGTGCCAAAACTGACTTCCTGCAGCATATCCGCCATGCCGAGTGCGCTGGCGAGTTGCAAGCTGTTCGTCAGATCGCCGCTCACATCGCCGAACTGATCAACGACGGCGCCAAACGCGTTGCTGCCGCTGGTCACGATCGCGAACGCATTCGGCGCATCGTCCAGCCCTGCCAGCGACAGTTCAATATAACCGTTGCCGACCAGGCTGCTGGTGTCGAGGTCGATTTGATAAATCAGATCGGCGCGGCTGCTGCCGGCGAACAGCAGGGCGGCCGCGAGGATCAGGTTGCTCAGGACTTTCATGGTTTGCTTCCTTGCCCGGTGTCCGGGCTTTACACGGTGGCAGCGGTGACTGCCACCGTAACAACAGTGGATGAGAGGGCGATGGCGGCCGTGATCAGAACGTACCCTGCCGCACCGTGGCGCTGTAGCTGAATGCTTTGCGCGTTGGGTTACGGAACTGCAGCGGCAAGCTGATTTTCTGGCCGGCTTGCATCGCATCGAGACGCAGGAACGGCTGATCGGCCACCTGACCGGCAGCGTTTACCAGTTCCACATCGCTCGGCAAACCACCGAGCCGGACAATCAACGGACCGCTGACGGCGCTGGTCGCGGTCAGCGTCAGGCTGGCGCTGTACAAACCGGTGACCCGGTTGTAGCTCAGGCCGGATTTGTAAACGCTGAACTGGCTGCTGACATCGCTGCCACCGAGTGGCAATTGCAGGTACGCCACTTCCGGATCGTGATCGCTGGCCTGGTTGGCGAACTCGCTGTTGACATGCACCACGTCGTATTCGGCGACGGCGTTGCTGAGCGCGTCGCTGACCAGAATGTGATCCAGTGCCTGCGAGTTGCCTTCGAACACATAGGTGTAGCGCTCGTTTTCCGGCAGCGTGTTGATGAGATCGTGCAGGCCGGCGCTTTCCAGGATTGCCATGGTGTCGGAGAACTGGAAGTCGTTGATGTCGCCCAGTACCACGACCTTGGCGGCCGGATCGGCAGCTGTCAGATCCGCGACGAAATCGGCGACCAGATTGGCCTGTGCCGTGCGCTGGATTTCCGAGTTGCGCGCCGGCGGCTGGTAGCGGCCGAACAGCGGCTGGTCGCCACCTTTCGAGTTGAAGTGATTGGCAATCACAAACACCCGGTTGCCGTCGATGAGAAACTCGGCCGCGAGCGGTTTGCGGCTGTCTGCAAACGCGGCGTCGGTCGGCGTGATGCGGCCCGGGCTGTATTGCAGGCGGACGCCGCTGCTGTCACTGACCACGCTGTTGGCGGTGCTGGCGCTGGCACCGGCGCGATCAACAAAGCGCACGCTGATCGGGTTGAACAGGAAGCCCTGGCGGATATTCCCGCCCGGTTGGCCGCCGTCCTGATCATCGGCCGGGTCGATATCGCGGTATTGGTACAACGGACCGCCCGCGGCCTGAATCGCGGCAATCAATGTGGCAGCGGTTTGATCGGCGCTGACCACGCTGTCGTTGCTGGCGCCGTTGTCATCCTGCACTTCCATCAGCGCAACGATGTCCGGGCTGCGCA
>CAMLKQ010000195.1 GCA_946480585.1 uncultured Kangiella sp. | reverse complement strand
CGCAGCTCGGCAAACAGATCGGCCACGCGGCCCATCACGTCGTGCTGGGCCGGCGTCAACGGCTGGTCACCGGCCAGAAACTGCTGCAGCGACACGCCGTCCACCGCTGCGCTGACATAAAACGCTTCCGCATTGAACGGGCCGTTTTTGCGGACGCTACAGGCCACCGGCAGCGGCGTGTCGATCTCAAATAAACGCAGCGCATGGGCAAAAGCGAATGAACGCTCGGCACGACTGGTTTGCAAGGCGCGTTTGCAAGCGTGCCAGCGCGACTTGAGGTTATAGCGCTTGATCACCACCGGCCCTTGCTGCCAATCGCAGCGCACCACGGTTGCCGAGTTGCCGTCTTTCAAGCGTTGCGAGGCGCCATCGACCACCTGATCCGGCTGCTCGCAAAACGCGGTCAGCGCCGGTTCCTGCCAACTGCGCTGCCAGCTCAGCTGGTGCTTGCCGATGCGCGCGGTTTGCAGCCAGGTGGTGCTGCGACCCGCCTTCTCCAGCATCATCTCGAGACGGCGACGGCGATGCTGCTGCACCGCCGGCAAAAATGCCTGCCAACTTATGACGCTGTCACCGAAGCGCTGACGTTGATACTGCGCAAACGCCTGCGCCAACAACGCATCCCAGCGCGGCGGCAACTGGGCGCAGAACAACGCGAAATTGTCGAAGCCGAGCGCGCGCGACAACGGGCCGTCCTGACGCCGCACTTCGTCGCCATCGATGCAGACAATGTGGCCGTCATGCCAGAGGAAATTGCCAAGATGCAAATCGGCTTGCCAGACACCGCCGAGATGCTGCCGCGCCAACACGTCGGCCAGCGCATCGAGTAACTGTTGCCGATCGGCGTCAGTGCTGAGCAGCGGCCAGCGCGCCAACACGCTTTGCGCACCGGGCAGCCATTTCAGCAGCAGCACGGTCACGGCGCTGTCACTGGCGGCGCCGGTGTAAAGAATCGGTGGCGTTTCACAACCGCTGTCGGCCAGCGCCAGCAAGCCGTCCAGTTCCCGCTTGCACAGGGCACGGTGCCGGCTGCGTTTGAAAAACAGTTTGGCGATGACTTCGTCGCTGCCGTAATGGCCATAGAACGCCGCCCGTTTTCCGGGCAACAAACGCAACAGCCGGTCGCAAGCGAGCGGACCGGAGCGGTCTTTCAACGGCAAGGCAAAGCTCTGGGTCTGACCGGGGATCAGACGACGCAGATGGTTGGCAACGGGATGGCGCGCCTTCATGGCGGATGCGGACTGTGACGGGCTCGGCAAAAAGGTGCGCCAGCCTAGCGACAGTCGACCGGAAGCTCAAGCAAAAGCCATTCGGCGGAAACGGAGCGGCACGACGGCACCAGCCCGCCAATCATCGCGCAAGAAAAACGCCGCGGCCCCCAAGCGGGAACCGCGGCGTGACTGGAGACGTTTCGGGTCAGCGGTCTGCCGGAGCAAGTCCGGCCTCAGGCCACCCGACGGGCCTTGCGCAGCGCCAGTGCGGTGCTGTCGGCCAGGGTCAGCACCCGGGTCGGCATCGGCTGTTGGCCGAGCAGGCACTCGATGCCGTAATCGACCGCCATCAGCAAATCGGCCATCAGGGTCAGCACGGCAGCCGGCATGCTGCGCAGCGTGGTCGGCGCCAATGCCAGCTCGACCGTTTGCGAGACTTCCTGCAAGGGCTCGGCCAAGCGTTCGAGATCGAGGAAGGTCAGCGCATGACAGACCCGCTGCAGCGTTGCCGGCACCTGCTTCAGATGATTGCGCTGGCCGTTGGCAGCGATGTAGGCGTCGAAGGCGCCGGTCACTTCGCTGAGGTAATGGCGAATGTCGGTCAGTGCGCCGACCCGGCTTTCGTCGGCCACCACGGCATGCGGTTCAGCGGCGTCGAGCTCACTGTGCACCCGCGAGCCAGCCAGACGGGTATCGAGACCCAGCTTGGCCTTGGCCAGCGCATTCAGCAGCTGCTGCACGGCACTGTGACAGGCCACGATCATCTTGTTGCTGTGTTCGCTGAACGCGTTGGCGGCATCGACCAACAGGGTGGCGAGGCTGTTCTGCTCGGCCAGCAGCAGGGTCTGGCCCATGCGGCGGACGGTGTCGGTGAGCGCGGCCACGTTGATCTCGGCGCCCGGGCTCGCGACCAGCAGGTGATTCTGTTCGGTCAGCAGGTTGTTCAGCTCATCGCGCACCTGCTCGAGCACCAGTCGGTAAGTGCTTTCGGCCGGGGCACCGAGCGCCAGCTGGGCCTCGGCGACATCGAACTGACTGACCGGCCGCAGCTGAACGGCATAGGCCGTGGCCATGGCCTCAAAACCGGCCGGGCGCTGCTTGCCAAGGCTCAGGTGATAGAAAAGTTCGCGCCAGAGCAGTTCCGGCGGCTGCGAGCGCAGGCCATTGCCGGCCGCCTTGATGTGCTCGGACAGGTAACGTTCGAGGAAACCCAGCACCCGCTTGCGGGCCGGGATCAACGCCAGATCCGCCGACAAAGCGGTCACGAACTGGCGGGTCAGCAGCCACAGCTCTTTGTGGCGGGCATCCGGCGCCGCGCCGGCCAGACTCTGCGCCGCGCGCTCGATCAGGCGCAGACCGGAGGCCGGTTGCGGTTGGGTCAGCACGTGCACCACGCCGAGCTGGAACAGCATCTGCTGGCGGCGGCCGACCATGTTGAGTTCATCAAAACCTTTGCTGGCCAGCGCCTGGACCGCCGGCACCCGCACGGCGAAGAACGCGCTGTCCGGCAACGGCGCCAGCTTGCGCGCTAGGCGCAGGCCATTGATGGCCGGCAAGACCAGCTCCGGCAAGTCACAACGCTTGCCGGCAATGTAATCGACATAACGGCCGAGCAGCGCGCAGCCAAAGCTGAGCCGCTCCAGCAGGGCGACCGCTTCCGGGTCCGGTTCGAAGGACAATTCCTGCACCGCTTCCAGGGCTTCCTGGGCAAAGCGGCGGGCGGCGGGCAATTCGAGCAGTTCAAAGGTGCCGCGCAGCGACAGCAAGGCCTGAATCACTTCATCAAGACCATCGCGCTGCTGCCAGTTGCTGGCGAACTGATCGAGACCGTCACCGGCTTTATTGAGCAGATCGAGCACGTCAGCGCGCACGAGTTGCAGGGCTGCCGTACTGGAATTGACTTGCATGACTGAACTTCCCACCGCTGAAAAGCGACCATCCGGCCGCTAAAAGTACTGCTGACAATGACTACCTTTACTGCGCCGGAGGGGGTTTATGGGCGTCCCGCCCACCCTGTGACTTATTACCGTTATTCTCCGGGGGGGATAAAAATTAACCAGCTAAGGCCGGCTTGTAAACAGATCGGCAAAAGAAATTTCTGTGACGAGTGTGCGCTCAACCGGCGAGGCCGGCAAGCCGGCCGAGACCGACGGCCGTCAGCGGCGGCTGCAAGTCGCCCGCAAACCGCACGCCCTTGACCCAGCGCTGCCGGCGCAGCTGCAAGCGCTCGGCGTCCGTCAAAGGGTCCGGCCGGAACGGCATGAAATCCTGAGGCAGTGGCGGCAGCACCGCCGCCTGAGCGTTCATGATGCCAAACCAGTCATCGCCGAAATGGCCGATGGTCGCCAACACAACGCCGCAGTGTCGGCACAGCAGATAGTGCGGGTGCAGCGCGCCGGTGCTGTACCACGCCGCTTCTTCCGACATCTCGGCGCTGAGCGTCAGCAAATCGGCCGGGTTGCCCAGCCAGCTGCAGGCGTGCAGCCGGCAATAACTGCAAGTGCAGCCGTAAAGCGTCAGGTGGGCAACGTGGTCAGGGACGGTCAGGGTGCAGCTCAAATTCCCGCAATGGCACTGCCCTTTTATTATCGGCATTCCCTTTCTCACTCAACGGCGGCGAGCATCATGGTCGCCAGTGCGCGCTCACTTTACGAAGCTGTACCGATTCCGGCAACTGCTGGCAGGTCGTCCACACCCTCCGTAGAATATCGGCCCCGCTTCTCCGACCTGGCACGACCATGGCCTCTGTTCCGCACGTGATTGCCCCTTCCCTGCTGTCGGCCGATTTCGCCCGCCTCGGCGATGACGCCAATGCCGTGCTGGCGGCCGGTGCCGACTGGCTGCATTTCGATGTGATGGACAACCATTACGTGCCGAACCTGACCATCGGGCCGTTGGTCTGCAGCGCGCTGCGCAAGCACGGCATCACGGCGCCGATTGACGTCCATCTGATGGTCAAGCCGGTGGATCGGATCATTCCGGATTTCGCCAAAGCGGGCGCGAGTCTGATCAGCTTTCATCCGGAAGCGAGCGAGCATATTGATCGCACCATTCAGCTCATCAAGGACAACGGTTGTCAGGCCGGTTTGGTGTTCAACCCGGCGACACCGCTGCACTACCTCGACTGGGTGCTCGACAAACTCGATCTGGTGCTCATCATGTCGGTGAACCCGGGCTTCGGTGGCCAATCGTTCATCCCGACCGCGCTCGACAAACTGCGCGCCGTGCGCGAGCGCATTGACGCGAGTGGCAAGCCGATCCGGCTGCAAGTCGACGGTGGCGTCAAGGTCGACAATATCGGCGAAATTGCCGCCGCTGGCGCCGATACGTTTGTTGCCGGTTCGGCGGTGTTTGGCCAACCGGATTACCGCGCGGTGATCGACGCCATGCGGCGCGAACTGGCGCGGGTCGGCTGAGTCTTGTCGCCCGTGCCGCTGTGGCGCAAACCGCGGGCGCTGCTGTTCGATCTCGACGGCACGCTGGTGCACAGCCTGCCGGATCTGGCGGCCGCCGTAGACGCCATGCTGGCGCAATACGGTTTGCCGCCGCTCGGTGAAACCACCATCGCGCCGATGATCGGCAATGGCTCGCGCAAGCTGGTCGAGCGCGCATTACAAGCCTCGCGCTGGTGCAATGCGCCAGCGCATTCCGCCGAACTGTTGCAGGAAGC
>CAMLKQ010000194.1 GCA_946480585.1 uncultured Kangiella sp. | reverse complement strand
CGTGCAGATTCGGGTCGTAGAAAAACTCCTTTTCCATCCACCAGGTTTCGTCAAAAATCTGCTGCCACTCTTCGCGCGGATTGATCAGCGCGCGCAAGCCACTGGTATCGACCGCCTTCGCTTCCAGCTTGTCGCCCGCATCGGCGACTTCCAGCTTGCCTTTGGCATATTGCAGCAGCAGCTTCTTGCCATCGGCACTGAGACTGAAACCAGCCAGTCCTTTCTTCAGCGATTTGCTTTCGCGTTCCTTGAAGTCGAACCGGTACAGCTCGGCATTGTTTTCGCGTTCAACTTGCGGCGGTTCATTGCTGGCCCCGGGCTGGCTACGCTCCAGATAGAACAAGGCGCCGTCATGCGCCACCGCCAGACTGTCGTAATTCCGCTCAGCGACCGGCAGCGCGACAATCCGCTGGTTGATCCCGTCGAAATCGATCCGGACTGGCTTCGCCTTGTCGGATTTTTCGCCCTTGTCCTTGTCGCCTTTATCGCTGTCATCCGCGGCTTTGCCTTCCTCGTCGCCGGTTTTGGGCAACAGTGGTGATTTGCCGTCACTGGCCAGCACCGCCACGTACAGACCCGCGCGTAACGGCCGCTCCTGCGTCGACATGTCGAGACCCACCTGGCTGGGCCCTGAGTTGATCGAGGCGGTGAAATACAGGTAGTCGCTACCGGCAAACACCGGCGAGTCGGCGTGACTCATGCCGTCGGTGATGGTCGCGTTCTTGCCGGTGCTAAAATCATGAATGCGGATCTGGCTGAAATAATTGGCGCCCGTGACGGTATAGGCCAGCCAGCGACTGTCCGCAGAGAACGACACGATGAAGCCGCTGCGGCGCAAACTGTTGTCGATGCGTTTGCTGCTTCCTTTGTCCAGATTGATGGCATACAGGTTCAGGTGGTTGTCCTGATAGACAATGGTCCTGTTATCCGGCGACCAGGCCAGCAGCGTGAAGTAGCCGGCTTTACCGAGCGGCAACACGCGCGCCTTGTCCAGCCCCGTTTGGTCGCGCAACACCAGCGAGTGCTGCATGCCCATGTCGGAGATGTAGGCGATGCGTTTGCCGTCCGGACTCCACAGCGCATCTTTCTCGCGAATCCACGAACTTTCGGTCAGGTTGCGCGGCGAGCCGTCCTTGATGGGCAGCGTAAAAACCTCGCCACGCGCGGTCACCAGCACACGCTTGCCAGTGCTGGACAGTTGTGCCGAGGTCATCGCCTTGCTGGCGTCTTTCCACTGCGGGCGAACCTGCGGAACCTGTGTGGCAATGGCGATGGGCAGCGAACGAATCGTGCCAGTGGCCGTATCGAGCTCCTTCAACTCACCACCGACCTCATACACCAGACTGTTGCCATGGATGGCGGCATTGCGAATATCCCAAACCGTTTCCCTGGTCAGCTGGCGTAAAGCTTTGTCCGAGGTCCGGTAAGCAAACAGATTGGCGGCACCATCATTGCGATCGGAAATGAAAAACACCTCTTCGCCACGCCACAAGGGATTGCTGTCGGTCGCATTGACGTGCGGCAGCTTCTCAACCTCGTTGCTGCGCGGATCAATGAGCCAGATAGGTGGCGTCGTGCCACCGCGGTGCTGTCGCCAACCGCTCGGGCCGTTGTATGCCTGCCGATAAGGCCGGTAGGCCAGACGCGAACCATCGGGCGACCAGACGCCTTCGAATGCAACGGCCGCCATGATCTTGCGCTCGTAACCGCCTTCAACACTGACTTCATACAGTTGATTGCTGCGGTTGTTGGCGACCTCGCGCGGTGACGCAAACAACACCCGATTGCCATCGGCACTCCAGTCATTGACCACATCCGGTGCGGGATGCCAGGTCAGCCGTTTGGCCTGGCCGCCACTGACTGGCATCACATAGACATCGGTGTTGTTGTCATAACTGGCGGAAAACGCCAGCCACTGTCCGTCCGGCGAAAACTTCGGCGCAAATTCCGAGGCCGGATGTGCGGTCAAGCGACGCGGCTGCTGACCGTTGCGATCGCTCAGCCAAATGTCGCCGGCATAAACAAATGCCAACTGCTGCTCGGACACATCCGGCTGCCGCAGCAGCCTTGTCGGCTCGGCGGCGTCCGCCGCCACGCTCATCAATGGCGAGGCCAGCAGCATGGTCAACATCAGCGTGGGCAGATGTCGGTTTGGTGTTTTTCTCATCAGCAAGCGCTCCTGTTTGGATAGGTGGCACGTTTGGATAGATGGCAGGTTTGCATCGTCCGATGCGCCGGTTGAACTCAAACAAAACGAACGGCATAAATCGGTGGAAAATGACCTGCCACCATCATCCAGTTGTCACCCTGATCTTCCGACAGCCACAGGTTGCCAGTGGTGGATCCCATCACCAAACGTTGACCATTGGCGTCAACATCCAGACCGTGACGGTAAATCAGATCAAAGCAGTGCTGCTGCGGCAGCCCATTGTTGAGCGAGGTGAAATGTTTGCCGCCGTCGCGGGTGCGGGTCACGACCAAACGTTGCCCGACCGGTACCCGGCATTCGTCTTTCACCGCCGGGACGAACCACGCCGTATCCGGATCGGTTGGATGCACGGCAACGGCGAAGCCAAAGCTGGACGGTGCGACATGATCCAGTTCGTGCCATTGCAAACCGCTGTCATCGGAACGAAAAATACCGTTGTGGTGTTGCACCCACACACGATCGGGATGCGCGGGACAGGCAACCAGTCGATGCGGATCTTGTGCATTCGGCTCAAACGCCAGCTCGGGTGGCATGTAGGCAGCGCGCATGCCTTTCGTGCGATGCGCCCAGCTGCGGCCTTCATCACTGCTGTGCCAGATGCCGCCTGTACTGATGGCCACTGTCAGGCGGCGACTGTCGCGCGGATCAACCGTAATCGAATGTATGCCGGGCAAATCGTAACCGCCACCATTCCATTCCTTGCGCGCCGGCATGTCCCACAAGGCACGATTGAGCTGCCAACTGTCACCACTGTCTTCGGAACGAAACAGCGCACCGGGCAGCGTACCGGCCCACAGCACGCCGGGCCGATCATCCCCGGCCGATTCCAGCGCCCAGATCATGTCTACGGACGGCGGTTTGTCACCGGTGTCGGTGTTGTTGGTCTTGTTGGTGTTGTTGATGGTGTCGGTCGCAGCAAATGCCGGCACGGCAATCTCCTGCCAGCTGCGACCGCGATCACGCGAACGATGCAGCTTGGGGCCGAAGTGACCGAGTCGCAAAGCGGCATACCAACTGCCGTCACGGTGATCGGCAAAACACATGCTGACCGGCTCCGCCAGAAATGCCGTCTGGGTCGGCTGCCAGCGTCCGCCCTGCTGTTCAACGTGAATCAAACCTTTGCGTGTTGCCACCAGTATCGATGTCACGATGCGATCTCCTGTGCGTTCTGGGTTGCTGCCAATGCGGCCGGCGGCAAGCGCACGCGCGTCGCCACCGACCAATCCATCAGGCCAGAACGGTTTCAACCGCCGGACAACGCCTGTATGACGTAAATCTCGCTGTGCGTGGCAACCGGATCCGACAGCGCTTGCCGATCCCGAATCTGGGCACCATCAACAAAAATCGCCACGTGCTGACGCACGCGACCCTGATCGTCCAACACGTAACTGCGCAGGCGCGGATGGTCGCGGAAAACGCTGTCCAGTACCGAGCGGACCGTACCCGAGTCCACCTCACACTCCGGCACCTCAAGATGCCGTTGCAGATTCGCGGTAAACCGGACTGTCGCCATGGTCTCGCTCCTGCTCCGGCAACCTTTCAACCAAAACCGCCGAGCCGAAAATCCTGCAGCACCGTGCCGTTGCGGTGCATTTCTTCTTCATGACCCGGTTCGCGCCACGGCTCGACGATGGCAGCGCCATACCACAGCCGCATTTCCGGCAGTTCCAGCAAACGCTGTGCGTAAGCCGATGCGGCCGGGCTCAACGCCAGGCCATAGCTCTGTACCCGGAACGCCACCGGCGCAAAAAAGGCATCGACCGCAGTAAAGCCTGCGCCGGTCAGAAACGGCCCACCGAATCGCTGCAGGCCGTCATTCCACAACTCATCAACACGTTGGATATCGCTGCTCAGCGGTGCATCCTGCGTATGCAACTGCACCCGCACGCCACAGTTCATCGGGCAGCGCTCCCGGAGCGCGTGAAAACCGGAATGCATTTCCGCCGCTGCGCAGCGCGCCCAAGCCCGCGCACGGACCTCAGTTGGCCAGACCCCGGCATGACGCTCCGCGAGATATTCGGTGATCGCCAACGAATCCCAGACATAGCAGTCATCATCGCGCAAACACGGCACCCGACCGGTTGGCGAAAAGCGCCGAAACTGCGCCCAGTTCGAACCGGGCGAGAACGGCACCAACCGTTCCTGAAAGGCAATGCCCAGTCGTTGCATCAGCAGCCACGGCCGCAGTGACCATGACGAATAATTTTTGTTGGCGATATAAAGTGCGTACATTCCGTTTCCATTTATGGCGGGACTATTGGCCCAGCCTTCTGTTTGCGGCGCAACTGCGCCGTAGCATCTTGATAATCCAATCGGCTCTCGCCCTCACTTACTCCTGCGCCAGCGCCGCGACAATGTCGGGCGCCAAGGCTGCCGGGCATGCGGTCACCCGCAGCAGATGCTGCAGTGCCGGATGAGGCGGCCGGTGCACAGCCGCCTGCATGGCCCACAGCCGCTGCTGTCGACTGGCGGCCGTCGCCGGATCGCGATAACGCAAAGCCAGAAAGTTGGTGCTGGAAGGCAGCACGACGACGTCGCCGCTGCCGGCATTCGCCGCGGTGATGGCTTGCGCCAACTGCTGGCGCAGCGCCAGCGTCTGTTGCACCAACTGCTGCTTGAAGGCCTGATCACGCAGCAACATGGCACCAGCCGCGTGCGCGACATTTGACACCGCATAATGGATGCG